>QHSB01000233.1 GCA_003220335.1 Candidatus Rokuibacteriota bacterium | reverse complement strand
ATCTTCTTGGGGTTGAATCCGCTGAGCCGCAACTCGCCGATCAGGATCACCGGCAGCGACGTGAGCCCCAGCTCCATCAACTCCTCGCGCGCGCCCGCGTCGCGCCCGACGTTGCGCTCGGTGAACGCCACACCCTTCTGCGACAGATACTCTGTCGCGCGATGACAGGGCCCTCAGCCGACGTTCGTGTAGATCGTCACCTTCGGCGGCATCGCTCCTCCTCGCTCGTTCGCTACTCGGGCCGCACGACGTCGCCGACCCGGATGACACCCTCGCCGAGAATCTGCGCGCGCAGCCCGCCGCGGTGGACGAGCGCCGCCATGACGCCGTCGCGCGTGAGGCCGTCCAGGTACTTGCACGGCTCGCAGAGCCGCGTGCCGCGCAGCCGCACCTCGCCGACGCGGAACACACGGTCCACCAGGTGGTTGAGCGGTACACCGCGCGTCGCCACGTTGCGACGTGTCTCGGCCGCCGACACCTTGACGCCGAGGTGGCCGAGCGCGTCGATCGTCTCGGTCTCGATCAGGGTGATCTCGCGTCCGCCCTGCGACGGCCTGGGCGAGTAATGGCCGCGGCCGGTGGCATAGCGATCACCCTCGAGGCCGTGCCCGAGCAACGCGCGCGCCTCCGGCACCACGACCATCGGCGCGCCCGCCTCCGGCGTCACATGGATCGACACGACGCTGCCCTGCCACGTCTCGCCTGCTGCGCGCATGCTTCGGATTGTACTCGATGGTGGTCGCACTGGTGTGATGCACGCGCGGGCGGGAGGGATGCGCCCGGGCGGCGCAAACGTCAGGCGCCCCGGGCGGGAGTCGCGCCGGGGCGCCGTGATACTGCCGAGGGTGACGAGGCGTCGCCTAGCAGGGCTCGGAGCGCAGCGTCAGCTCGATGTTGTCGCCGGCCTTGTACTCCTTCAGGGTCTCCGCGTCGCCCCTGAACTCGTGCATCGAGCCGTCCTTGTTCCGGACGGTGATCATGCCGTTCGCGGCATCGACCTTGACGACCTGGCCGTCGATCTTCTCGGGCGCCTTCGCCTTCGGTCCCGCCGCGCCGCCGCGCGCGGAAGCGGACGGCTGGCAGTTCGCCTTGGGCTTGTCCTGGGCGAGCGCGGGCCCGCCGGCCAACAGCGCAGCGGCCACGACGGCCGCCGTGATCGTGAACGTCTTCATGAGACAGCCCCCTCGCTATTTCTTGGTGATGTCGTAGATTGCGCCGGCAACGCCACCGACCCCGGCGCCGATGAGCGCGCCCTTGCCGGCGCCGTAGCCGGTGCCCGCGCCGACCGCAGCGCCGGCGCCGGCACCCACGGCGGCTCCGGTGGCGGTGCCGCAGCCCGTGAGCGCCAGGCCGAGCATCGACATCGCGAGCACGGGTGTGAGCAATTTCTTCATGACTCGGTCCTCCCTTGGGGGCGAACCGCTGCAAAGCCCAGACCATCGAAGCGCGCGCATCCCGCGCGCTAGTCCCTTCAGGGGCGACGCGCGCGCATCCCGCGCGCGCCGAATCCTCTTACCGCTCGATCCCGTACTCCCTGAGCTTGCGCCAGAGCGTGGTGCGGCCGATGCCGAGCGCATCCGCGGCACCCGAGTGGTTGCGGCCGAAGCGCTCGAGCGTCTGTAATATGTGAGCGCGCTCCGCTTCTGCGAGCGTGATCTGCAGTGGCAGCGCGGGCGAGGGGCCGAGCTGCAGGCCCGCGGAGACGTGGGGCGGCAGATCGTCAGGCTCGATGACCTCGGTCCGCGCCAGGATGGTCGCGCGCTCAATCGCGTTCTCCAGCTCGCGTACGTTCCCTGGCCAGGGATAGCGGAAGAGTCGTTCGAGGGCGGCCGGTGACAGGCGCAGCGTCCGACCGAGCTTCGCCGCGGATCGGCCGAGGAAATGCTCCGCCAGCGCCGGGATGTCCTCGCGGCGCTCGCGCAGCGGCGGCAGCGCCACGTGGATGACGTTGAGGCGGTAGAAGAGATCCTCGCGGAAGTTCCCTTCGCTGATGCGTGTCGCGAGATCGCCGTTGGTGGCTGCGATCACCCGCACGTCGAAGGTCGCCGCCTGCGTGGCGCCGAGCCGTCTCACCTCGCCGCTCTGGAGTGCCCGGAGGAGCTTCACCTGGAGGACGGCCGGCATCTCGGCGATCTCGTCCAGGAAGAGGGTGCCGCCGTCGGCTTCCTCGAACAGGCCGAGCTTGCTGGCGGCGGCGCCCGTGAAGGCGCCCCGCACATAGCCGAAGAGCTCGGATTCGAGCAACGTCTCGGGCACCGCGCCGCAGTTCACGGCCACGAAGGGCCGCGCCGCGCGCGCGCTCGCGTGATGCACGGCCTTCGCGATCACTTCCTTGCCCGTTCCGGATTCCCCCTGGATCAGCACGGTGGCGTCGGTCGGCGCCACGCGCGCGACGAGGTCGAGAACGGTCTGCATGGCCGATGACTGCGCGACCACTCCCGGCAGGGCGTAGCGCTCGCGGAGCTGGGCGCGCAGGTTCTCGTTCTCGCGACGCAGCGCGCGTCCGGCCAGCGCCTTGTCGATCCGGTGATAGAGCTCGTCCGGCTCCTGGCCCTTCTCGAAGTAGTCGAGCGCGCCGAGACGGATCGCTTCCTTGGCCGACTTCCATTCGGCGTAGGCGGTCAAGAGGATGACCTCGGGCGCGTCGGCCTGCGCTCGTGCCGCCTGCAACACGTCGAGGCCGTCGCCGTCCGGCATCCGCAGATCCGTCACGACGAGGTCGAACACCTCTTCCGAGAGTCGCTTCGTCGCGCCGGCGACGTCCTCGGCCTCGGCCACGCGATGGCCGCGCCGGCGGAGCAGGAGAGCGAGCGTCGTGCGAGCCGAAGGCTCGTCGTCGACGACCAGCAGATGGGCCATCGTCACACGGCCTCGATGGGAAACCGCAGCGTGACGCGCGTCCCGTTGCCCGGCGCCGTGTCGATCTCGATGCGACCGCCGTGCGCGGCGACGATACGCTCGGCGATCGTCAGTCCCAGCCCGCTGCCGTTCGGCTTGCCCGAGTAGAAGGGCTCGAAGACCCGCGGGAGAACCTCGTGCGGGATGCCGGGGCCGGTGTCGCTGACGGCGAGCGCGACATGCCCGTGCTCGCGCGCGACCTCGAGAGAGAGCCGACCGCGGCCATTCATGGCCTGGACGCCGTTGAGGGCGACGTTCCACAGCACCTGGGTCACCTGGTCGCGGTCGAACGCGAAGCGCGGCACCGCCGGATCCACGGCCACCTTCACGTCCACGCGCGGCGCGCGCGAACGATCGTCGCGAATCAGCGCGCTCACGTGCTGAACGACCTCGCGAATGTCACCGGAGGTGCGCCGGACCTGCTGCGGCCGCGCGAACTGCAGGAAGTCGGAGAGGATGCGGTTGAGCCGGCGGGCCTCGGTGCGGATGGCGCCGACCGTCACCGCGCGCTCCTCGGACGTGAGGCCGGCCTCGTCGGTGAGGAGCGCGGTGGCATTGACGATCGCCGCGAGCGGGTTTCGGATCTCGTGCGCCATGCCGGCGGCCAGCTCACCCGTCGTCGCCAGGCGCTCGGCCTCGCTCAGGCGCGCGTGGAGCCGCTCGCTTTCGCTGCGCGCGCGCTCGAGCACCATGATGATGACCGCGAACGTCGACAGGAAATAGAGCGTGATGAATACCGCGTGCACCGCCAGGTAGGCCGCCGACCCCGTGGGCGCGGCCACGAACTGCGTCGCGATGCGATGGATGCCCCACAGCGTGAGCAGACCGGCCAGCAGCCGCTCGCCCCGGACGCGCAGGCCGGCGACGCGACTGCGCGGGGGCCAGAACAGTGCGCCGGCCACCATCTGGAGGGCGCCGAGTCCGACGCCGACGAGGCGCAGCCCTTCGTCGGCGCCGCCCACGTCGTTCGCGAGCGAGAGCAGGAGCGCGACGGCACCTCCGATAAGGAGATCACGGGCGCGGAGCCGATAGTCCCAGCGATACGCGAACGCGGCCGCCAGCATGAAGCCGACGGCGGCCACGGTGGCCACCCCGGTCACCACGCCGGGCTGCTCGAGGTCGAAGACGACCATGTCGACGAGCTTGAGCCCCTTGGACAGCGTGTACGCACCCCACGCGAGGAGCAGGTACTGGAAGAACCGCACGCGGTGCGACGAGTACAGATACGCGAAGATCAGGAGCTGGATCGCGAACGCGACCGTCGAGACGAACGTCAGTAACAGCGGCACCGGCATCGCATCCTCCGACTCAACGAGTGTACGCCGGCAAATCGCGTGCCGCATCACTGTCGAGCACAATTCGGCGCTTGCCGGCATGCCCGTGTTTCATCGCGGAACGCCGTTTCAATCTGAAACACCGCGTGAGCATCGCCACCGCGGAGCGCTCGCGCGTTTCATCGTGAACCCATCGTTCCGTGCTGAAACCGGCGCCGTCGTCGCGGGCGCGCGGCCACGTCAACCATTTCGCGCGATTTCGCGTTTGGCACGCCGGCTGCTCTGTACGAGCGCGGAAAAGGAGCACAAGCCCATGAAGCGTACACACGCAGTCGCGATCGGTCTTGTCACCATGCTGATGACGACCGCCGCCCACGCCGGCCGACCTGACCGCGAGGAGGTGCAGGCGCCTCGCGGTCAGGAGGTGCAGGCGCCGCGTGATCAGGACGAGATCCAGGCGCCGCGCGGCCAGGATATCCAGACGCCGCGCGGCCAGGATCGGATCGAAACAAGGAGGCACGGGTCATGAGCTGGTTGGACGCGCACGAGTGTTTCGTCATGGACATCGTCGTCCGGGATCGCATGGAGGACCTCCGGTCCACGATCGACGTCGCCACCGCGCCCACGGAGGCGACGGTCGCGACGACACGCGCGGCGCCCGACGCACGAGGCGCGGACGGCGCGGGCGTGGCGAGGGTGTGTCTCCGCGCGCCGGCGAAGACATCGCGATGAGTCAGACGGACGTGGCGGTCGTCGCGATGGACGGGCCGGCCGCCGGAGTGGATGGCGACGGCCGGCTCCTCGCGGGATTGCGGCGCGGGGATCCGGCGGCCGCGGAGGAGCTCGTGGGCCGGTATGGCGCGCGCGCATATCGCCTGGCCATCGCGATCACGCGCAGCGCTGCGGACGCCGAGGAGGTCGTGCAGGACGCCATCTGGAGCGTGGTCCGCAAGATTCACACGTTCCGCGGCGATGCCGCCCTCGGATCGTGGCTCTATCGGATCGTCACCAACGCCGCGTGCCAGAAGCTCCGGCGGACCGCTCACCGGCGGGCCGAGATCTCCCTGGAGGAGGTGGTGCCGGCGTTCCACGAGGACGATCCGGTCCTCGAGGACTGGTCGGAGCGTCTCGACGATCCCACCCTCCGGAGCGACTTACGCGCCGCACTGAGCGCCGCGATCGACGAGCTGTCGCCTGAGTACCGCGCCGTCGTCGTCTTGCGTGACGTGGAAGGTCTCGCGATGGCCGAGGCGGCAACCTCGCTGGGCATCAGCGTCGCCAGCGCCAAGACGCGCCTTCACCGCGCGCGGTTGTTTCTGCGCAAGAGGCTGGCGGCCTTCATGGCGACGGCGTCCTAGACGAGGCGCAGGTCGAGCCAGCCGTGCGGGGTGACGCTCACGCGCTCGCCCGCGCGGGCGAGCACGGTCGTCGTCGGCGACTCGAACAGCGCGGGGCCCTTCGTCTCCCAGCCGGCGGGCAGATCGTCGAGACGAAAGACCGGAACCTCGACCCAGTCGCCGAGCCAGACCCGGCGGCGCGCGGCCTTCGGGGCCTCGCGCCGCACGGCCTCGTCCCGGCCGGTGGCGAGCGGCGGCAGCTCGCCGACGACGGCGACGCGCGCGTTGACGACGACGACCTCCTGCCCCGCGGCGCTGTACGCGTACAGTTCCTCGTGGCGGCGGTGGAAGCGCGCGACGATCTCGTCGAGCAAGTCCGCCGCCTCGAGGTCGACGCCGTCGAGGCTCACGGGGATCTCGAAGATCTGCTCGCCGTAGCGCATGTCGAGCGAACGCCTCACGCTCACCGGCCCGTCGAACACCCCGAGTCGCTTGCGGCCGTCGGCCTCCATCGCCGCGAAGAGCCGGCGCAGCGTGGCCGGCGCCAGCCGCGCGACCTCGCTCACGTGCGTGCGCACGAGCTCGTAGCGCAGATCGGTGGCCAGCATGCCCCAGGCCGAGAGCACGGCGGCCACGTTGGGGATCACGACGCGGCGGATCTCGAGCAGCCGCGCCACCTCCGTGACCTGCAGGCCGGCGGCGCCGCCGAAGGCGACGAGCGTGAACTTGCGCGGGTCCACGCCGCGGCGGACGGAGACGATCTTGATCCCCTCGGCCATGTTCGTGTCGACGACCTTGGCGATGCCTTCGGCGGCGGCGAGGCGCTCGGTGCCGAGCGCGCGCGCGACACGGTCCACCGCCACCTCTGCGGCGCGTCGGTCGAGGGCGATGCGGCCGCCGAGGAAGTTGCCGGGATCGAGAAAGCCGAGGACGACGTTGGCGTCGGTCACCGTCGCGCGGTCGCCGCCTTTGCCGTAGCAGGCGGGGCCGGGATCGGCGCCGGCGCTCTCGGGCCCGACGTGCAGGATTCCGCCCGCATCGACCCGCGCGATCGAGCCGCCGCCGGCGCCCAGCGTGTGGATGTCGAGGCTCGGCAGCGCGACCTTGGCGATGCCCACCGTCTTTTCGCCGGTGAGCGCGGGCTCGCCGCGCTGGAGCAGCGCGATGTCGGTGCTGGTGCCGCCCATGTCGAAGGTGATGAGGTCGCCAGCTTGTCCTGCCCCTGGTGGGGTCTCCAGCAGACGCGCGGCGTAGCGGCCGGCGGCGATGCCGCCCGCGGGCCCCGAGAGCACGGCGCCGGCGGCCAGACGCGCGGACTCGCGGATCGGCGCCACGCCGCCGTGCGACTGCATGATCAGCACGTCACCCCGGTATCCACGCGCGGCCAGGCGCGTCCGGAGGGCGTTGAGGTAGCGCGCCAGCGCCGGTCCGACGTAGGCGTTCACCACCGTCGTCCAGACGCGCTCGTACTCCTTGATCTGCGGCAGCACCAGCGAGGACAGCGAGACGTAGACGCCGCGCAGCCGGCGCGCCAGCGCCTGCGCGGTGAGCCGCTCGTGGCGCGGGTTGCGATAGGCGTGCAGGTAGCAGACGGCGACGGCGTCGACCTTGACGCGCGCGAGCGTGCTCAGCGCGGCGGCCAGCGACTGGGGCGCGAGCGGCACAGTCACGCGGCCGTCGGCGGCCACGCGCTCGCGCACGCCGAGCCGGCGCGCCCGCGGCACGAGCGGTACGGGCGGCGGCATGCGCACGTTGTAGCGGTCGTCCTTGAGCCCCTCGCGCATCTCGATGACGTCACGATGGCCCTCGGTCGTGAGCAGGCCCACCTTCGCCCCCTTGCGCTCGAGCAGCGCGTTGGTGGCGACGGTGGTGCCGTGCACGATGCGCTCGGTGCTCTTGAGCAGCCCGACGAGGTCGGTGCCGCACTCCACGGCGAGCAGGCCGAGGCCCTCCATGAGACCTTCCGACTGATCACGCGGGGTGGACGCGCACTTGGCGATGACCACCCGCCCCGTTTCGTCCACGGCCGCGAGGTCGGTGAAGGTGCCGCCGACGTCGATCCCGATCCGCCACATGTGCTAGTAGAGTCCCGTGCGGTAGCCGGTCTCCAGCCGGCGCGCGAAGTCCTCGACGCTCATGCCCGGGATGGCGACCTGGTCGTGGAACATCCTGGCGGATGAGGTCAGGCTCGTGAGATCGGGCCAGCGCGCGGGCTCCCAGAGTCCCGACCGCTTGAAGGCCTTGGCGCAATGCAGGAAGACCTCCTCGACCTCGACGCCGATGGCGAGGCCGGGAACCTTGCCGTCCACGGCGAGGGTGGCGAGCAGGTCGGGGTCGCGCGTGATGCAGGCGCGGCCGTTCACACGCAGCGTCTCGCCGCGCGCCGGCACGAGGAAGAGCAGCCCCACGTGCGGGTTGGCGAGGATGTTGCGCATGCCGTCCAGCCGCTTGTTGCCGGGGCGGTCGGGAATGACGAGCTGGGTGTCGTCGAGCACGCGCACGAAGCCTGCAGGGTCGCCCTTGGGCGACACGTCGCAGCGTCCGTCGGCGCCCGCGGTGGCCAGGAGCATGAACGGCGCGTGCGCGATGAGCGCGCGACAGTGGCCGTCGAGCGCCGCGATCTGCTTCTTCAGCGCGACCTCGCTCGGGGTCCCGAGCAGCGCGCGAAGGTCCTTCTCGTCGGTCACCACGTCACGGAACATCGAGCTCCTCCTCTCAGATATGGGGGGCCCCGAAATGGCCCCCCAAACCCCCCAACGTTCGGAGCGCCCCGGCACAGCCGGGTCGCTCCTCTAACCCCCCAACGTTCGGAGCGGCCCGGCACCCCCCAACGTTCCGAGCGCCCCGGCACAGCCGGGTCGCTCTTCTACACCTAGTCGATCGCGGCGTGCATCGCGTTGCTGACGAGATCCATCCGCTGGCTGTGCCATGGATCCGGCACGCGGTTGTTGGTCACGTACGCGAACGACACGCCGGAGTCGGGGTCCGCCCAGCAATACGAGGAGCCGACGCCGCCGTGGCCGAAGGTGCGCGGCGACGCCAGCGAGCCGAGGCCGCGGATGGTGTCGGTCGTGCCGCGCAGGTGCGGGCCGAGGCCGCGGTGCATCGGCATCCCCATGTAGCCGTCGGGTCGGTCGCCCGTGTAGTTGCGCAGCACGTACGCGACCGTGCGCGGCGAGACGAGCCGGCGCGCCCCGAGCGCGCCGCCGGCGAGCAGCATCTGGTAGAAGGCGGCCATCCCGCGCGCCGTGCCATAGCCGCCGCCGCCCGGCGTGCCGGCGCGGCGAAACGCCGCGTGGTTCTCCTCCGCGCGCTTCGCGGGGCGCCCGTCGGGCCCGGGCTCGTGCATGTCGGCGGCGCGTTCCGCTTCCGTGTCCGGCAGGCCGACGAACAGGTCGTCGCCGAGCCCGAGCGGCACGATCACCTGCTCGCGGATGAAGGTGCGGTAGTCGGCCTTCGTGACGGCCTCGATCAGCACCGCCGCCGTCCAGTGGGCGGCCAGCCGGTGGTAGTGCACCTTGCTGCCGGGCGCCCACTCGAGCGGGAACTCGCAGACGGTCTTGCGCAGCAGCTCGTGATCGTCCCACACCTGCGAGGGCACCTCGGCCGACGGAAAGCCCGCCTGGTGGGTGAGCAGCTGGATGATCGTGATCTCGCCCTTGCCGTGGGCCTCGAAGCCTGGCACGTGCGCGGCCACGGTGTCCGTGAACGACAGCGCGCCGCGGTCGGCGAGCAGCCACACCGCGCACGCCGTCAGCACCTTGGTGTTCGAGTAGAGCAGCCAGAGCGTGTCGTCCGTGGCGGCCACGCGCGCGGGATCGAGCCGCGCGTCGCCCAGCGTGCGGGCCAGCGCCAGCTTGCCGTGGCGCGCGATGGCCAGCTGCGCGCCGGGATAACGGCGCTCGGCCACGTGGCGGGTCACGAGCTCCATCAGGCGCTCGAGGGCGGCGGGATCGAGGCCGAGCTGCGCGGGCGTCGACGACGGCAGCGGATACGTCATGGGGACCTCCGCGGATAGCCGAGGGTTTTGAGCGACTCCGTGATCTCGGTCAGGATCGCCGGATCGTCGATCGTCGCGGGCAGCGTGTACGCCGCTCCCTCGGCGATCTTCTTCATGGTGCCTCGCAGAATCTTGCCCGAGCGCGTCTTCGGCAGGCGCTTGACCACCGCGGCCGACTTGAAGGCGGCCACGGGGCCGATGGTGGCGCGGACTTTCTCGACGAGCTCACGGACGATCTCGGCCTCGCCGCGCGTGACGCCGGCCTTGGTGACGACGAAGCCCACCGGCACCTCGCCCTTGATCTCGTCGGCCACGCCGACCACCGCGCACTCCGCCACGTCCGGGTGCGCGGCGAGAACTTCCTCCATGGCGCCGGTGGAGAGCCGGTGGCCGGCGACGTTGATGATGTCGTCGATGCGACTCATGATGTAGAGGTAGCCGTCCTCGTCGCGATAGCCCGCGTCGCCGGTCAGATAGAAGCCCGGGTGCTTGGTGAGGTACGACGCCTCGTAGCCCGCGTCGTTGTTCCAGAGCGTGGGCAGGCAGCCCGGCGGCATCGGCAGGCGGATGGCGATCGAGCCGATCGTGCCGGGCGCCACCTCGCGATTGGCCTCGTCGAGCACGCGCACGTCGTAGCCCGGCGTGGGCTTCGTCGGCGAGCCGGGCTTCACCGGCAGCATCCCGAGACCCACGCAGTTGGCGGCGATCGCCCAGCCCGTCTCCGTCTGCCACCAGTGGTCGATCACCGGCACTTGCAGGCGGTCGCGGGCCCACAGCAGCGTGTCGGGATCGCAGCGCTCGCCGGCGAGGAACAGCGTGCGGAAGTTCCGGAGGTCGTGCTTGGCCATGTGCGCGCCCGATGGATCTTCCTTCTTGATCGCGCGGAACGCCGTCGGCGCCGTGAACAGCGCGTTCACGCCGTGCTGGGCGATGAGCCGCCAGAAAGCGCCGGGGTCGGGCGTGCCGACCGGCTTGCCTTCATAGAGGATCGTCGTGCACCCCTTCAGCAGCGGCGCGTAGACGATGTAGCTGTGGCCGACGACCCAGCCGATGTCCGAGGCCGCCCAGAACGTCTCGCCGGCGCCCATCCCGTACACGCCGTTCATCGACCACTTGAGCGCGACGGCGTGGCCGCCGTTGTCGCGCACCACGCCCTTGGGAATGCCGGTGGTGCCGGACGTGTAGAGCACGTACAGCGGATCCGTCGCCGCCACCGGCACGCACTCGACGGGCTCGGCGCCCGCCATGAAATCGTCCCAGTCGAGATCGCGCCCTTTCGCCAGCGCCGCGGCGGCCTGGGGCCGCTGCAGGATCACACAGCGCGCCGGCTTGTGGGACGAGAGCTCGATGGCGCCGTCGAGGAGCGGCTTGTACGCGACGACGCGGCCGGGCTCGATGCCGCACGACGCGGACAGGATGAGCGTGGGCCGGGCGTCGTCGATGCGCTTGGCCAGCTCGTTGGGCGCGAAGCCGCCGAAGACCACGGAGTGCACGGCGCCGATCCGCGCGCACGCCAGCATGGCCATGACCGCCTCGGGCACCATGGGCATGTAGATGATCACGCGGTCGCCTCTGGTGATGCCCTGCCGCCGCAGCGCGCCGGCCATCCGCGCGACGGCGTCGCGCAGCTCGGTGTATGTGAACACGCGGATGGTGTCGGTCACCGGGCTGTCGTAGACGAGCGCGCGCTGCTTGCCGCGGCCGCGGTCCACGTGCAGGTCGAGCGCGTTGTAGCAGGTGTTGAGCATGCCGCCCGTGAACCAGCGGTAGTACGGCGGGCGGGAGTCGTCGAAGACGCGGTCCCAGCGGCGATCCCAGTGCAGATCTTCGGCGGCGGCCGCCCAGAAGCCGGCCGGATCGGCGAGCGATCGGACGTAGGTCTCCTCGTACACGCTCTTCATGAGGTCTCCGGGTGCTCAAAGTAGGCGAACTTGCACCACAAATCAACGAGGTCTCGACGTCGTCGGCACGGCCGATGCAATGTCACCCGTGGCGGAGGAGGAACTTCCCTATGGCGGACTACGAAAACTGGCGTCCCTGGCCGATCTGGAGCGCCGTGTGGATCGGCGCTCTGGCGGCGGTCGCCGTCGGTCTCATCATCGGGCTGATCGGCTTCGCGGTCGGCGCCCACGGGCTGACGGCGCCGCGCTTCACCACCTGGAAGAACGTGCGGATCATCACGACCATCTTCAACATCGGCGGCTCGTTCTTCGCCTTCGTCGTCGGCGGCTGGGTCGCCGCGCGGATCGCCGGGCTGCGACGCGCGGAGCCCGCGATGCTGCACGGCGGCGTCGTCTGGCTGTTGACCGTCCCGATGCTGCTGGTCCTGGCGGCGCTCGGCGCGACGGGGCACTGGGGAGGCTGGTACGCGGGGCTCGCCGGCTCGCCCGCGTGGGCGACGGCCGTGCCGCCGGTTGACCCGGAAGCCGCTCGTGCGTTTCGCAACACCGCGCTGGTGA
Source organism: Candidatus Rokuibacteriota bacterium (assembly GCA_003220335.1). Taxonomy (GTDB): domain Bacteria; phylum Methylomirabilota; class Methylomirabilia; order Rokubacteriales; family CSP1-6; genus AR12. The sequence goes on along the minus strand of QHSB01000233.1, from coordinate 59,687 downwards.
CCGTCACCGCGCTGCTGCTCGGTCTCGTCGGCGCCGTGCTCGGAGGCTGGCTGGCCTCGGGCGAGCCGATGAGCCTGACCTATTACCGCCGACGGACGCTCGACCCGCTCGAGCGGCCGCGCCGCGTGGCTTGAGGAAGGAGACCCATCATGGTGCTCATACTGCTCTGGCTCCTGGGCGTTCCGCTCAGCCTGATCATTCTGCTGTTCCTGCTGGGCGTCGGCCGCTAACCTGATGCGGGGCGGCGGCGCCGCTACCGGCGCCGCCGCTCGATTCGCTCAGCCGCTGCTCAGCGGCTCGATCCCCTGCACCCGCCGGTACGTGATGGCGACGGTGCCGCCCCCCGACGCCTCCAGCAGCAGCCCCTCCTCGGTCGCCTCGACCAGGCGTCCCGCCAGGTCCTGAGAGTTCGCCACCGTGATCTGGACCTGATGGCCGACGTGCGCGCGCGCCTCGCGCTGCCAGAGCAGATCCATCGTGCGCGCCATCTCGCCGAGCTCCCAGATGGAGCCGAGGCCCGCCACCTGGCGCACCGGCGTCGGCCCGGCGCCCGGCGCCGCCGGTGCCGCGCTCGCGCGATAGGCCGTCATCGACGCCGCGGTGGGGTCGCTGCCGTCCGCGCGCGCGGTCTGGGCCGCGACGCGGACGACGTCTCTCACGACCTCCGACATCTGCGCGAGCATCGAGCGGAACAACCAGAAGCCCAGCAGCATGAGGACCAGCGTGAGGAGGAGGGTCGCCTGCCCGAGCGTGTGGTGGATCGCCCCGAGCTGCCAGAGCGTGAAGGCGAAGACGAGCAGCGGCACGATGCCGACCAGCGCGAAGATGACGGAGGCCGCTTGCTGCAGCCCCTGCTGCCGGCTCTGCGCCGTTCCTCTCTCGGCCATGGCCCCTCCTGTCGTGGGCACGATAGCAGAGCCGCCGGGGCGGAAAAGAAAACGAAGAGGTCGCCGGCAATACCGCCGCGTCGGGTGGCGTCGGTCACCGGCGCCCAGCCGAGCGTGCGCGGCGCGTCGCCGTCGGTGAACGTGACGACCTCGACCGAGGCGCCGTCGGCGCCCACGGCGAGCACGCGCCCGCCCTGGCGATCGGCGGCGAACAGGTGACCGCCCGGGCTCACGTCCATGCCGACGACGATGGGTCCGCGCAGCGCCAACCGCCGGCCCTCGGCGCCGACGCTCCAGATCTCGCCGGTTCCGCTCAGCCACGGCGCCTCGGTGTCACCGTCCGCGGCGATCCAGACGCGCTCGCCGCGCGCGGCCACCAGGCGCGGACGTGACAGGGCGAGCCAGCGCGGGTCGAGCACGCGCCCGCCCGGGTCGAGCTTCACGATGGCGCCCCGCTGGCGGTCGGCCACGTAGATGTTACCGGCGGCGTCGAGCGCGACGCCCTCGGGCTGCTTGAAGAGCGGTGGCTCCCCCGCCGGCGGCGTGCCGCCGGCCAGGAGCTCGGCGCGCCCGTCCACGATGCGATAGAGCACGCCGAGTCCGCGATCGCGATCGAACGTCGTGACCAGCATCTCCTGCCCCCGCGCGGCGCCGAGCTGGAGGTTGAGCAGCGGCGGACCGTAGGCGTAGCGCGCGAGGTCGCCGCCGAGCCGCGCGCCGCCGAGCGGAAAGCGCGACAGCGGCCACAGGTCCTCGATCTCGCCGTCGCGGTAACGGCGCCCGCTGCGCGTGGTGTAGAGCGCGCCGGCGGCGTCGAAGGCCAGCGAGGTGGTCGAGGGAATGCCGACGGCGGCGCGGCCGTCGGGCGCCTCGCCACGGCCGGTGACGTAGACCTCCACCGTGAAGCCGGGCGGCAGCCGCATCTCGGCGTGGGCCGTGGCCGGCGCCAGCAGCCCGATCAGCACGAGCGCGACACGCCTCATCCCTTCACGCCGCCCGCGGTGAGGCCCTCCACCATGTACTTCTGCAGATAGATGTAGGCGGCGATCACGGGCAGCGTGGTGAGCACGGCCCCCGCCATCAGGTAACCCCAGCCGTACACGTCGCCGGTGATGAAGCTGGCGAGGCCGACGGGCAGCGTGCGCAGGCGCCCATCGGTGATGAACACGAGCGCGTACAGGAACTCGTTCCACGCCTGCGTGAAGGCGTAGAGCCCCGCCGCCAGCACGCCGGGCGCGGAGAGCGGCAGCACCACCCGCCAGAAGGCGCCGAAGCGCGTGGCGCCGTCGATCATCGCCGCCTCTTCGAGCTCCTCGGGGATCGACTCGAAGTAGCCCATGAGCAGCCACGTGACGAACGGCACCGTGAACGACGGGTATGCCGCGATCAGGCCGGCGAGACTGTTGGCGAGGCCGAGGTTGCGCATCTGGGCGTAGAGCGGGATGAAGAGGATCGACGGCGGCACCAGATACGTGATGAGGGTGGCGCTGGCCATGAACCCGCGTCCGAAGAAGCGCAGCCGCGCCAGCGCGTAGGCGCCGATGGTGCCCACCGCCGTCGCCAGGAGCGTGCTCGAGATCGCCACCGTGGCGCTGTTGCGATACCACGCCACGAAGTCCGTCTTGCCGAGCAGCTGCTCGTAGTTCTCCGTGACGAGCGGCCGCGGCCAGAACATCGAGACCAGGCTGCGCATCTGGTCCTCGTTCTTGAACGAGGTGATGGTCATCCAGTAGAACGGAAACAGCACGAGCACGGCGAGGATCACGAGCACGGTGTACGCGAAGGTCGTCTGGGCGCCGCTCGTGGCCCTCACCGCTTGCGCCCCTTCCGCATGTAGCGCGCGAGCACCATGATCGTCACCGCGAGCGCGGGCAGCAGGTAGAGCGCCACCGCGATGGCCTCGCCGAGGCGCTGGGCGCCGAACGCCGTCTCGTAGGTGAGCACCGGCATCACCATCGTGGTGCCGCCCGGACCGCCCTTGGTCAGGATGTAGACGATCTGGAAGTCGTTGAACGTCCAGATCGTCGAAAGCAGGACGACGATGATCATGATGGTACGGAGGCCGGGCAGCGTGACGTGCCGGAAGCGTTGCAGCGTGCTGGCGCCGTCCACGGCGGCCGCCTCGTACAGCTCGGCGGGGATCGCCTTCATGCCGGCGAGGAACGAGATGCCGAAGAAGGGAAAGCCGCGCCAGATGTTCACGGCGATCACCGACGCCATGGCCGTGCCCGGCTCGGACAGCCAGCCCACGCCCTGCGGCAGGACATGGAACACGCGCACGAGCAGATAGTTCAGCACGCCCAGGCTGCCGTCGAAGATCCACAGGAAGTTCAGGGCCGAGACGACCGTGGGCGCCACCCACGGGATCAGGAGCACGCCGGTCCAGAAGGAGCGCCAGCGGATCGGCGAGGTCAGCACCAGCGCCATCACCACGCCGAGCACGAGCTTGAAGCCGACCGAGCCGAACGTGAAGATGAACGAGTTGACGACGGCGCGCTGGAAGAAGCCGTCCCACGTCAGCCGGATGTAATTCTCGAAGCCGACGAAGACCGGCGGCAGCCCCACCAGCTTGTGGGTCATGGACAGGTAGATCGCGTAGCCGAACGGATAGGCCACGAGGGAGAGGACGAAGCAGAAGATGGGCGTGATGAACAGGTAGCCCATCCGGTAGTCGGGCCCGAGCAGGCGCCTGAGCCCGACCGACAGACTGCCATGCACCGTCGCCTTGGTGCCGACGTGGGCCGCCGGGACTGCCACGGTGCGCCTCTCAGCTCCGGCTGCGGATGCGGACGATGTCCTCCACGCGCTTGTGCGCTTCCTTCAGCGCCGCGTCGATCGACAGGCCGGCGGTCACCACGCGGCCGGCCATGTCGCAGAGGATGTACTGCGCCTGCACCTCGATGGCCGCCGGCGTGCTCGGTCCGGGATAGCCGATCCACACGCCGCGCAGGATGTTCTGCAGCATGCCCTGGAAGTTGGGATCCGTCTTCCAGTACGGATGCTCGGCGCGCAGCTTGTAGACGGGCCCCGCCTGGCCGCTGCACGCCTTCATGTACTCCTCGAAATGCTTCTCGTCCTCGACCCAGCGCACGAGGTCGTCGGTGAGCTCGGCGTACTTGCTCGCCTTGAAGAGGCCCCAGTTGTAGGGGTTCGAGGCCACGAACGACCCGGCCGGCCCGCCGGGCGTGAGGATCACCTGCGTCTTGTCGAACAGCGGGTGCTTCTTGGCGCCCATCGCGTAGTAGAGGCTCGCGCCGTTGTTGGTCATGACCAGCTTGCCGGCCATGAACGCCTCGTTGTTGTGGACGTCCGTCCACCCCATCACGCCCGGCGGCTGGATCTTGTGCTTCTGGATCGTGTCGACGGCGAACTGCAGCGCCGCCGTGTTCTCCTTCAGGTAGCTCGTGGCGAGGGCCGGCTTGCCCTCCTTGTCCCACGTGCCTCCGCCCCAGTCCCAGAGGATGTTCTGCAGAAAGCCGTTGCCGTCGTCGGAGCGGTTGAGCGTCTGGCCGAAGCCCCACAGGTCCTTCGACGGATCCTGCGTCTTCTTCGCGACCTCGATCACGTCGGGGTCGTACACCTTCGGCATCTTGAGGCCCTTCTCGGCGATCAGATCCTTGCGGACGTGCAGGCCGCCGCCGAAGACGAGGCGCGCGATGCCGAAATACTGGCCGCCGGTCTGGACGACGCGCTCGGCGAACGGCAGCAGGCCCCCGCGGGCGGCGGCGAGATCCTTGGCCAGCTTGGTGACGTCGCGCAGCGCGGGGCGATAGCGCATCGGCCCCTGGTAGTTCATCTCCGCGATGTCGGGCGGGTTGCCGGCCTCGATGGCGGCCACGAACTTCTGCTCGCGATCGCCGAACGTCGCCCAGTCGAACTCGATCTGGACCTTGCGCTCCTTGGCCCAGTCCTCGACCTGCCGCGCCAGGATGTCGTTGCCGGCCGTGACGTAGCTCTTGAAGAGCCACACGCGCAGCTTCGGCCCTTGCGCGTGCGCCATCGTGTTGAGGACGCCGAGCCCCGCCGCCGTGCCGCCCGTGATGACCGCCGCCTTACGGGCCCCGACATGGCCCCCCATACCCCCCCAACGCTCGGGGCGCCCCGGCAAAGCCGTGACGCCCCTCGATTCCCTACGTGCGGGGCGGCCCCGGCAAAGCCGTGACGCCCCTCGATTCCCTACGTACGGGGCGGCCCCGGCAAAGCCGTGACGCCCCTCGATTCCCTACGTGCGGGGCGGCCCCGGCAAAGCTGTGACGCCCCTCGATTCTCTACGTGCGGGGCGGCCCCGGCGGAGCCGTGACGCCCCTCGATTCCCGTTAGCCGCGGGCAGGCAGAATGAGGTAGGTCGCGCGGCCGACCGCGACGAGGGCGCCGGTGTCGTCGGTCACCCGTACCTCGCCGAAGGCAACGGTGCGGCCGCGCCGCAGCAGCGTGCCCTCCGCGAAGATCGTGGGGCCGCGCGCCGCGGCGATATAAGTGACGTTCAGGTCCAGCGTCGTCTGTCCCACACCGCCGGCGGACTCGGGATTCACCGTGGCCAGGGCGCAGCCGATCGCCGCGTCGACCAGCGCTGCGTAGACACCGCCGTGCACGGGGGCGCCGGGCGCGTTGCGCAGCTCGTCGCTCACCTTGACGCGCAGCTTTGCCCACGCCTCACGCACGTCGACGACGTCGATGCCGAGGTGCTGCCAGAAGCGATTGCTGCGCGCGCGGTCGCGCGCGACGGCGAGCAGGTCGTCAGCCACGCGCGCGGCGTCGGACGAAGCCGTTCGCCGCGTCGGCGGCGCGCGCGTCACGGCGGCGCTTGGCCGAGGGGCCCCAGCCGCCGCCGCCCGCCGACTCGACGAAGAACACGTCGCCCGGCCGCACCGGGATGCCGACTTCCTTCGTCTTCAGCACGCGTGGGGCGCGGCCCCGCGAGAGCAGGCGGTAGCGGTGCGGCAGGCCGTCCCGGCCGCCGAGGATGCCGTAGGAAGGGTGGCGCGTGCCGTCGCCGGCGGTGTTGGCCACGCCGTCCTCCGTCGTGTCCACGCGCAGGCGCAGCACGGAGCCCACGCCGCCGCGGTGCTGGCCGTCGCCGGCCGAGTCGGGACGGAACTCGTGCCGCTCGAAGGTCAGCGGGAAGCGCACCTCGGCCACCTCCACCGAGCCGAACTTGATCCCGCCGACCGCCTGGCCTTCGCCCGCGGTCTCCCAGCCGTCGCCCGCGGGCGAGGCGCCGCCGCCGCCGCGCGCGTGGAACATGTGCCAGATGAACGGCCGCTTCGTGCGCGGATTCACGCCCTTGATCGCGATGCGGAAGCGGCGCGACCAGCCGGCGATGGCGCGGTCGGGGCACGCGCGCGCGAGCGCCTTGATGACGGCCTCGGCGATCTCCTGCGCGCAATGGTTGGTCGCCAGCGTGACCGGCGCGGGCGGCCGCGGATGCACGATCGTGCCCTCGCGCGTGATCACCTTCACCGGGCGGAAGGTGCCGGAGTTCTTCGGGGTGCGCGGGTCGATGAGGAACGCGAGCGCCATGTGCACGGAGGACATCGTGTTGGGGAAGGACGAGTTCACGAAACCCTTCACCTGGGGATCGGAGGCGCTCAGGTCCACGATGAGGCCGTCGCCCTTCTTCGTCACCGTCGCGCGGATCGCGATGTTCTCGATCCCGTGGCCGTCGTCGTCGAGAATCGCCTCGCCGCGGTACGTGCCGTCCTTCCAGCCGCGGATGGTCGCCCGCGCCTGGCGCTCGGCGCCGTCGAGGATCTCGTCCACCGCCTCCACGACCGTCTTGCTGCCATAGTCCTCGACCAGCGCGAGCAGACGGCGCTCGCCCACGCGCGCCGAGCCGATCATCGCCCGCAGATCGCCCATGAAGTCGTGCGGGTGGCGCACGTTGGTCGTGATCATCTTCAGCACGTCGTCGCGCAGCTCGCCGGCGTCGTAGAGCTTGAGCGGCGTGATCCGGAGCCCCTCCTGCCAGATCTCGGTCGCGCCCGGGTTGTAGGCGCCGTGCGTGGAGCCGCCGATGTCCGACTGATGGGCGCGGTTGATCGACCAGAAGGCCACCTGCCCGTCCACGAAGACCGGCACGAAGGCGGTGAGGTCCGGCAGGTGGTTGTTGCCGTGGTACGGATCGTTCAGCAGGAAGACGTCGCCCGGCCGCACGCGCGCGCCGAAGAAGTCACGCACGGACTCCACCGCCCACGGGATGGCGCCCACGTGAATCGGCACGTGCTCGGCCTGGGCGACGAGCCGCGCCTGGCCGTCGCAGATCGCGGTGGAGAAGTCACGGCTGGAGTTGAGGATCTGCGAGTACGCCGTGCGCAGCATCGCCTCGCCCATCTCCTCGACGATGGCGGAGAAGCGATGCGTCAGGACCGAGATGGTGACCGGATCGAGCATGCAGGAAGTATACGCGGGGTCAGGGAACGTCGGCGACCCAGAGAATGTGGGAACGCAGCGGGCCCTCCGCGAGCGCGTCGTGGAGTCGACGGTCTGCGGTGACGACGGGACAATGCCGAAGGACGGCCACCGCGAGGTACATGCTGTCATAGACACTGCGGTCAAATCGCGTCGCGAGATCGAGCGCGAGCGGAACGAGCGCTTGCGATGGATGAACCTGGAAGAACAGACGGCTCAGCTCGTCGATCGCCCTCGTCGCGACGGCCGGAGTCGTCTCACGCCGTCTGAGGCGTTTCCAGAGCGTGTTGCCGAACTCGGAGAAGAAGACATCGGGCACAAGCAGGTCGTGTCGACCGCGGACGAGACGCAGCGCGTCCGCCTCGTGCGCCTCGGGAAAGAACCATTTCACGGCAACACTGGCGTCGACGACGAACGCGCTCACCGCTCGCGGTCTTCTCGAATCAGCAGCGTGCTGTCGCTGAAGCGCTTGCCGCGCAGCATGGCGCGTACGCGTCTGATGCCTTCGGGGATGTCGGACTCGTCGGGAGCCGCCGCGGCGCGCTCGAGAGCGTCCTTCATCTCGGCCTGCAGCGAGCGACCTTTGCGCTTCGCCTGAGACTTGAGTCGGGCGAGGACCTTCGGGGCCAACCCCCGGACGAGGACGTCGGCCATGGCTACCTCCTCTCTGCTAGCAGGATGATAGCATTGACCGCTGGCCGCTGAGGGGCCGGCGGCGGCGCGGGCGCGCCGCCGCCGTCTTGCCGCTCAGGCGCTAGTCGCGGTCGTCGTCGTCGCGGTCGAGCATGCGCTCGCCCCCGTCCGTCCACGGATTCGGAATGATCTCCCACGTCACGTTGTCGCCGTGCTGCTGGGTGTAGAAGACGCGCCAACCGTCCTCGAACGGCCGCGGGTTCTTGGCCCCGAGGATGCCGCCGACGCTCGGATCGCCGTTCGAGACGTGGAACCCGGTGATCTCGTTGTCGCCGTCGTTCCCGAGTCCGGGCGCGCCGGCGTCGATCGTCGCGGACGGATCGCGACCCTGGGCCAGGATGCGGATCGGCTGGTTGGCCGGGTCGCTGTAATCCTTCCGCACGTCGAACATGTACGCCGAGTCGAGGGCATTCCGCTGGGTGTGCAGCGTGTCACCCCCGTCCTCCACGGACACGAGCTTGTCCTTGGACCAGAACTGGATGTTGTCGAAACCGGTGTGGGCGACGTCTCCGCGGAAGAAGAGCGTCAGCGAGCCGTCGTCGTCCGACGGGTGCCGCTGCGAGAGCTTGAAGAGGCCGCCGAAGCCGCCGAAGGCGCTTGCGGCCTCCGTGAGCGCATTCGTGTCGCCGGTCTCGGTGAAGAAGAACTCGCGGAAGTGCGTGCCGGGACGGAAGACGCCGTTCTCCGGGCGCTTGAACGGCGTGCCCTTGCCCTTCGCCAGCTTGTTGGCATCGAACGGATCCTTGCCGTTCGTCGCGGTGTCGTGGATCGTCACCCACTTCGTCTTGAACACCTTGCCATAGGTATGCAGGTCCATGACGTCGGCCGACAGAATGTCCGCGTCAGCGGTGGCGCTGTTGAAGAGGATGATCCCGCCCGCAGGCTGCAGCGAATACACGGCCAGCACCTGCAGCTTGCCGCCCCCGCCGAGCAGGTCCTTGGGGTCGTACGGCTTGAAACGGAACACGAAGCTGTTCGGCCGCCGCGCGTGGCTGTTGACCGCGCCCGTCGCGCCGCCGACGTCCTCGACGATCCACAGATTGCCGTCCAGATCCGCCTGGATGCCCTCGTAGCCGCCGCGGCCGAGCGCGCCCGAGATGTCCTCGACCTTCGACGGGACATCGAGGGTCGCCTGCCACACGCCGCCCGCGTTGCCGCCCTCGAAGGTGAACAGCAGGCGCTGGGCCCACGGATACCACGTGGAGCCGTCGAACACCGGCAGCGACTTGCCGGTGACGTCCTTGGTGGCCATGAGCGTCACCCGGTGCCCGCCGTCGGCGGCGAGGTTGATCCGGGTGATGTAACCCTGGCCGTCGACGCCGGACTCGTGGCCCTGGAAGAGGAAGTCGTGGCCGTAGTCGTAGTTGGGATCGGCGCCTCGCTGGCCCGAGAGACGGAGGTAGGTGTTCTTGTCGGGCTCCGTCTTGTGGGCCTCGCTGTTGAATAGCGGCGGGATCGGCACGTGGTTCGGCTTGTCGTCGTTGTAACCGTAGTACTTCGCCGGTGACACGGGATTCTCCAGCCGCATCGCACCCTGGGCCCGGATCACCTCCGCCAGCTCGGGCGAGAGCACGGTGGGCGCGACCACGCCCGGCGACTTCGGGTGGGCGCTCGGAACGTGGGTGGGATCGGCGGCGAGCGCGTGCGCGGGCGGCAGCAGCACGGCTGCGGCGAACAGCATGCGGCAGAGCAGTACGTGTCTCATGCGTCCTCCGTCTGTCTGGTTGAAGGAATGACGACGACCGACGGGGGCAGCCTAGACGTCAACCGTGTCACCATGATGTGGCGCCGGCGACGCTCCCGTGGCGATCTGGTAACATCCGGCCGCTGTGAGCCTTCCCCGCACGGCCAGCATCGTGATCATCGGAGGCGGCGTGGTCGGCTGCTCCATCGCCTATCACCTCGCTGGGCGCGGCGTGCGCGACGTTGTGGTCATCGAGCGCGAGACGGTGGGCAGCGGCACCACCTCGAAGGCCGCCGGCGGTATCCGCGCGCAGTTCCCGACGGAGACGGAGATCCGCTTCTCGCTGGAGGCCATCGAGGTCTTCGAGCGGTTCGAGGAGGAGTTCGGCGTCGATCCCGGCTACAAGAAGATCGGCTACCTCTTCCTCGTCTCCGATCCCGACGACCTGCGCGGCTTCGAGCCGCGGATCGCCCTGCAGCGACGGCTCGGCGTCGACGTGCGCGTGATCGCGCCCGCCGACGCCAAGAAGCTCGTGCCCGCGCTGCGCGTCGACGATCTGATCGCCGCCGTGTGGGGACCGGGCGACGGCCTCGCGGGCCCGGCGGAGGTCACCAACGGCTTCGCGAAGCGCGCGCGCCAGCGCGGTGTGACGATCGCCGAGGGCGTGCGCGTCACCGCGATCGAGCGCGCGGGTGATCGCGTCAGTGGCGTCACGACCACCGACGGCGCGATGTCGGCACCGCTCGTGATCAACGCGGCGGGACCGGTCGCGGCGAGCGTCGGCCGCCTCGCGGGCGTCGAGATCGCCGTGCATCCGCGCCGACGCCATATCTTCTACACCGAGCCCTTCCCCGAGATCCCCGGACCGATCCCGCTCACCACGGACCGCGCGAGCGGCTTCTACTTCCGCAAGGAGCTGGAGCAGGTGCTGCTGAGCCCGGGCGACGTCGAGGACATCGGCACCGACTTCGAGGTGCCGGTCGACCGGGCCAAGATCGAGGAGGCGGTCACGAAGGCCGTCGCTCGCGTGCCCGTCCTCGAGCAGGCGACGATCGCCGGCGGCTGGGCGGGCCTGCGCCCGCTCACGCCCGACGACCACGCCATCATCGGCTGGGCGCCCGGCGTGCAGGGCTTCTTCCTCGCCGTGGGCTTCGGCGGCCACGGTTTCCAGCACTCGCCCGCCACCGGGCGACACGTCGCGGACTGGATCGTGAACGGCACGCCGTCGATGGATCTCTCGCTCTTCGACCCCGGCCGCTTCGCGCAGGGCCGCGCGAAGGCGCACGACCAGGGGCCCGATGCCGAGTGAACGAGCGTCGAGTGACCTGACGATCGCGGACGTCCGCGTACGGCTGGCGGACATCCCCGTCAAGCGTCCGCACAAGATGTCGTTCACCACGCTGGAGGCGGTCAACTTCGCCTTCGTGCGGATCGAGACGCGCGGCGGTCTCGTCGGCTGGGGCGAGGCGGCGTGCCTCGGCGGCCCGACGTGGAGCGAGGAGTCGGCGGAGTCCGTGCAGGTCGTGCTCGAGCGCTACATCGCGCCCTGGCTCGTCGGCCGCGACGCGGCGGGCATCGAGCCGCTGCGGATCGAGATGGCCAGACGCGTGCAGGGCAACCCCTTCGCGCGCGCGGCGGTGGAGATGGCGCTCTGGGATCTCAACGGGCGCGCCCTCGGCGTGCCCGTCCACCGGCTGCTCGGCGGCCGCGTGCGCGAGCGCGTGCCGCTGTCGTGGTCGCTCGCCGTCGGCGGCCTCGAGGCCGAGCTCGAAGAGGCGCGCGAGAAAGTCGCGCTCGGCCACCGCATCTTCAAGATCAAGACGGCCGCCCATCCCCTGCGCGTGGACGTGGAGCGCGTGCGACGCATCCGCGAGACGGTCGGCCCCGGCGTTGCGCTGCGCGTGGACGCCAACCAGGGCTGGGATCGCCCGACCGCGCTGGCCGCGGTGCGCGCGCTCGAGCCGTACGGCCTCGATTTCATCGAGCAGCCGCTGCCGCGCTGGGACCTCGACGGCATGGCGGAGCTCGCGCGGCGCTCGCCGACGCCGATCATGGCCGACGAGTCGTGCGGCAGCGAGCACGACGCGCTCGCCATCGCGCGGCTCGGCGGCGTGTCGATCCTGGCGCTCAAGCTCACGAAGTCGGCCGGCATCCTGGGCACCATGGCCATCGCGCGGATCGCGCAGGCGGCGGGGATGGGCTGCTACGTCGGCTGCATGATCGAGACCTCGCTCGGCACCGCCGCCTACCTGCACGTTGCGCTGGCGGCGTCGCCGGTGACGTGGGGCTGCGAGCTGTTCGGCCCGCTGCTGCTCAAGGGCGACGTGGTGCGCCGGCCGGTCTCGTACGCCGACGGCGCCATCCTCGCGCTGGACGGCCCCGGGCTCGGCGTGGACGTGGACGAGACGGCACTGAACGAGTGCCGGCGACGGTGAGCAAGGAGGAGGAGTCATGAGGAGAGCGATCGTGATCACGGCGGCGCTGGCGCTGGTCGTACCCGCGCTGACGGCGACGGCGCAGCAGAAGAACCTCACGTGGACGGCGGGCCAGGTCGGCGGCGGCTGGTACTCGCAGGCGGGCGGCTTCGTCGAGCTGATCAAGTCGAAGGACCCGTCGTTCAACATCAAGGTGGTGCCGGGCGCCGGCATCCAGAACATGTCCAAGCTCCAGCAGGGCGAGACCGAGATCGCGTGGGGCCTGCCGCCGTTCATCGCGGCCTCGTACAACGGCCAGGATCCCTACAAGGACAAGCACCCGGACATGCGGCTGGTGATGAACGGGCTCGGCTACGTCCACATCCAGGTCGGCGTGCCGGTCGAATACCCCGCGAATACCATGAAGGATGTCTTCGAGATCGCCAAGACCAAGCCCATCACCATCGGCACCACGCCTCCCGGCGGCTCCGACGAGTGGGTGATGCGCAAGGTCTTCGAGTTCTACAAGACCACGTATGCCGACGTGCGCGCGAAGGGCGGCAAGGTCATCCTCGTGTCCTATAGCGATCTGACCACGCAATACCGCGACCGCAACATGGACGTCTTCTTCGCCAACCTCGCCGTGCCCGGCGCGGCCATCCAGGAGGCCTCGCTCGCCCGGAAGATGAAGATCCTGCCGCTGGACGACGACTGCATCAAGTTCCTCGAGGGCCACGGCCTGTCGCGCGGCGTGATCCCCAGGGGCTCGTACAAGGACGTCGTGAACAACGACAAGGACATCCCGACCATCACCATGGCCAACACCATCGTGGCGAACCAGAAAGTGCCGGCCGACGTCATTTACCAGTTCACGAAGGTGCTGCTCGCCGACGTCAACGGCGTCCGGAAGGTCCATCCCGCGTTCAAGGACTTCGAACCCAAGGACGCCGTGCGCCTGGCCAACGTGCCGCTGCACCCCGGCGCGGAGAAGGCGTACAAGGAAGCCGGCCTGCTGAAGTAGCGGCATGCGCAGGCTCTCCGGCGTCGTGGGCTGGGCGGTGGGCGGCTGGGCCGCCGCCGCCGCCCTGTTCCACATCTGGACGGCGTACGCGGGAGCGTGGGAGCCGCGCGAGATGCGCGCCATCCACCTCCTGTTCCTGATCCCGCTCGCGTTCGTGCTCTTCCCCGCCGGCAAGCGCTCGCCCGAGAACCGCGTCACGCTCGTGGACTGGGCGGGGGTCGCGCTGTCCGCGGTGCCGTGCCTGTACGTCATCCGCTACGCGCAGGAGCTGACCGAGCGCTGGGAGGGCGTGCACCCGGTCAGCACCGGCCAGGTGATTCTCGGCACCATCCTGGTCGTCGCGGTGCTCGAAGCCTCGCGCCGCGCGGTGGGCTTCTGGTTCTTCGTCACCACGCTGCTCTTCATGGCGTACCTGGTGGTCGCGCCGTGGATGCCGGGCTTTCTGCAATCGCCGCGGCCGTACAGCTATCCGCAGCTGATCGAGATGTTCTTCCTTTACGCCGACGAGGGCGTGCTCGGCTCGCTCACCGGAATCTCGTCCAACCTCCTGATGATCTTCATCCTGTTCGCCGCGTTCATGCTGCACTCCGGCGTCGGCCAGTTCTTCATGGACATCTCCATCCTCCTGGCCGGGCGCTTTCGCGGCGGGCCGGCCAAGGTCGCGGTGCTCTCGTCGGGACTCTACGGGACGATCAGCGGCTCCTCGGTCGCCGATTGCTACGCGACGGGAACCTTCACGATCCCGCTCATGAAGAAGATCGGCTACAAGCCGGAGATCGCCGCCGGCATCGAGGCGACGGCGTCCTGCGGCGGCCCGCTCATGCCGCCGATCATGGGCGCGGGCGCCTTCATCATGGCCGAGCTCACGGGCGTGCCCTACCAGAAGATCATCGTGGCCGCCGCGCTGCCCGCCATCCTCTACTACCTGTCGATCATGGCCACCGTGCACTGGGAGGCGCTCGCGCACGGCATCGGCACCATGAAGGCCGAGATGCCGCCGCTGTCGAGCCTGCTGCGACGCGCCCTGCTCTTCTCGCCCTTCGTCGCCGTGCTGTATTTTCTCGAGTCGGGGTACTCGCCGTCGAAGGCCGCCCTCTACAGCCTGCTGACGGCCATCGTCGTCTCGTGGGTCGCCGGGGATCAGCCCATGACGCCGCGGCGCATCTTCGCCACGATGACGGAGGCCATGCGCTCGGGCGTGATGATCGCGGCCGTGCTCGCGGCCTCGGGTCTCATCGTCGCGGCGATGAGCCGCACCGGCGTCGCCCTGGCCTTCTCGAGCACCGTCGTGAATTTCTCGGGCGGCTACCTGATCGTGGCGCTCCTGCTGATCTTCGCGATCGTCTCCGTGCTCGGAACCGGGATCCCCACCACGCCGTCCTACATTCTCGCCGTCACCGTGGGCGGCGCGGCGCTGGCCAAGCTCAACGTGGACATCGTGGCCGCGCACCTGTTCGTCTTCTACTACGCGGTGCTGGCCGACGTCACGCCGCCCGTCGCCGTCACCGCCGTCGCGGCGGCGCAGATCGCCAACGCCAACCCGATGACCACGGGATGGCAGGCCACGCGCATCGGCATCGGCGGCTTCCTCGCCCCCTTTCTCTTCGTCTACCAGCCGGCGCTCTTGATGAAGGGCGACTGGCCGACGATCGTCGTGACGTTCGTCTGCGCCGTCATCGGCATCTCGGCCCTCTGCGCCTCGCTCGCCGGCCACATGTTCAGGCCGCTGGGCTGGGGCCAACGCGCGTTGCTCGCCGCCGTCTCGCTGGCGGCGATCTCGCCCCACCTGACGGTGTCGCTCGTCACCAGCGCCATCGTGCTGGCGTTCGGGACGTGGGACTGGTGGCACGAGCGCCGCCGGCCAGCCCCCGCGGCGACGTCCGTGACGGTCACCCCCGGGGAAGCGCGCATCGCGACGCCGCCGGCGACGCTTCCGCCGTCGAGCCTGATGGAGTAGGAGCCTCTCCGAGACGCGCGGCTATGCGCGCGGAGGCGATGCGAGCAGGCGGGCGATCACGCGCCGCAGCTCGTCGAGATCGCAGGGCTTCGTCAGAAAGGGCGCCCCCGTCCCCTCGAGGAACTCGCGCTTCTCACGGCCGAGGACGTCGCCGGTGAGAAACACGATGCGCTCGCGCAGCGCCGGCTGCCGCTTCGCGAGCTCGCGATAGAACGACTCGCCGTCGAGCACCGGCATCTTCGTGTCGGACACGATGAGGTCGTAGGGCCGCGCGGCGAGGCGGTCGAGGGCCTCGGCGCCGTTGCCGGCGATGTCGACCTCGTGGCCCTCGCGCCGGATCGCCTCGGAAAGCGCCTCGGCCACCGCGGGCTCGTCGTCCACGATCAGCACGCGGCCGGGACGGGCCGCGGGCGGCGCGGCGGCGGCAGACGTCGCGGGTGCGGGCGGCGCCGTCTCGACCGGCAGCTCGATGACGAACCTCGTGCCGCGGCCGGGCTCGCTGTCCACCTCGATCGTGCCGTGATGGTCCGTGACGATGTCGCGGCACAGCGAGAGGCCGAGCCCCGTCCCCTCGCCCACCGGCTTGGTCGTGAAGAACGGCTCGAAGATCTTGGCGCGGACGTCGGCGGGGATGCCGGGCCCGATGTCGGCGATCTCCAGGCGCACGCGCCCGCGCGCGGCGTCGTGGCGCGCCACCACGGCCACACGGCGCGGAGGGGGATGGCGGCGCAGAGCGTGGTGCGCGTTGGCCACGAGGTTGACCAGCACCTGGTGCAGCTGGTGGGGATCGACCCACAGCACCGGTAGGTCGGGCGCGAGGTCGACGGTGACCTCGACGCCGTCCACCCGCAGCTCGTAGGCCAGCAGCTCGAGGGTGCCCCGTACGACGTCGCCCAGCAGCGTCGGGCTCCGCTCCGGCGCGCGCTGGCGTGCGAAGGCCAGGAAATTGCGGACGATGCGTACGCAGCGCTCGGCCGCCTGGCGGATCTTCGCCGCGCGGGCCGTGAGCGCCGGATCCTGCGTCTCGCCCAGCAGCTGCGCTTGCGCGCTCAGCACCGTGAGCGGATTGTTCAGCTCGTGGGCGACGCCGGCCAGCAGTGAGCCCATGGTCGCGACCTTCTCGCTCTGGAGCAGCCGCTCCGTCCGCTGCCTGACCGTCTCTTCCAGCGCGCGGTTGTGCTCCTCGAGGGCGAGGTAGAGCCGACGGGTGGCCAGCAGATTGCTGATGCGGAGCAGCGCCTCGAACGTCTCGAACGGCTTGGTGAGGAAATCGTGGGCGCCCGCGGCGAGCGCCTTCCTCCGCGCCTCGAGCGTCACGTCGGCCGTGAGCACGAGGACCGGCACGTAGGCGGTCTCGGGGATCTCGGCCCGCAGCTGGGCCAGCACCGCGAGGCCGTCGACGTGCGGCATCATGAGGTCGAGCAGGATCAGATCGGGCTGCAGGCTGCGATAGAGCCCGAGCACCGTCCGCGAGTCGGTCGTGCTGGCCAGCCGCCGGTAGCCCGCGTGCTGCAGCAGCCGCTCGAGCAGCAACACGTTCGTCCGCTCGTCGTCGACGATCAGGATCTTCGCGTCAGCGGAATCGAGCGCCGTCATGGCGCGGGCAGCGCGCCGTCGATGTGCGTGAGGAGCTCTCGGACGTCGAGCGGCTTGGTGAGGTAGGCGCGCGCGCCCGCCGCGACCAGGCGGCGAACCTGGCCCGGCGTGGCGTCGGCGCTGAGGACGATGACGGGCGTGCGCGCGAGCACCGGATCGTCCTTGACCTCGCGCAGCACGTCCTCGCCCGAGATGTCGGGCAGGTGCAGGTCGACGAGGATCAGGTCCGGCCGATGCTCGCGGGCCAGCGACAGACCGAGCCGCCCCTGCATGGCCGGGATGAAACGGACCGCCGTCTGCTCGGCCAGGACGCGCTCGACCAGACGCAGGTTCGAGGGGTTGTCCTCGACGTAGAGGATCGTGCCCCGGAGCCGCCGGCCCTCTGCGACTGGGGGCGGCGCGGTGGCGAGGCCGGCGCGCGCGTCGGGCGACGTGGTCTCGGCCAGCTCGATCCAGAAGAGACTGCCGCCGGCCTCGGCGTCGTCGAGGCCGATCGTCCCGCCCATCGCCTCCACGAGCCGGCGGGACAGCGCGAGCCCGAGCCCGGTGCCCTCGACGGGACTCGTCTCGGCGCCGAGACGATCGAACGGCGTGAAGAGCCGCGCGCGCCGCTCGGCGGGAATGCCCGCGCCGGTGTCGGCGACGGTGAGCCGGATCCGGCCGGTGGCGGCCTCGTGGCAGCCGACGACCAGGCGTCCGCCGTCGCGGTTGTACTTGATGCCGTTGGAGACCAGGTTCAGCAGCACCTGCTGCAGGCGCTGGGTGTCGGCCAGCACGTATCGGGGGTGGAGGGCGGCGCCGACGATCTGGACACGGATGCGCCGCTCGGCGGCGAGCGGACGCGCGAGATCGATGACGCGGGTGACCGCCTCGCCGATCTGCACCGGCTCCTGCGAGAGCGCCAGCCGCCCCGCCTCGATGCGCGAGATGTCGAGGACCTCGTTGATCAGCTCCAGGAGGTGCCGGCCGCCCTTGAGGATCTGCTCCACGCTCTCGCGGTCGTGGCCGCCGTCGGCCTGCATCTGGAGCAATTGCCCGAAGCCGAGGATCGCGTTGAGGGGCGTGCGCAGCTCGTGGCTCATGCGGGAGAGGAAATCGCTCTTCGCGCGGTTGGCGCGGTCCGCCTCCGCCTTGGCCTCCGCCAGCTCGTGGGTCCGCTCGCGCACGCGCTGCTCGAGCTGCTCGGAATGCCGCTTCACGGCCTCGGCGAGCCGGGCCTGCGTGATGGCGATGGCCAGCTGCGCCGCCGCCTCGCGCGCGATCTCCACCTGCTCGTCGGAGAACTGCCCGCGCGCGCCGCCGAAGGAGAGCGCGCCGATGAGCTCGCCCCGCGCAAGCATGGGGACGACCATGTACACGTGGACGCCGGAGGTGAGCAGCGCCGTCGTCTCGGGGCCATCGGCCATCGCGTCCACGTCGACCACCTGCGTCTCGCCGCGCCGCAGCGCCTCCAGGTCGCCCATGAGCTTCAGCGGGTAGCGCACGCCGGGACCCAGGCGCACGCGGCGGCGGCCGATGGCGGCCAGCCACTCCACCTCGCCCGCCTCGAGATCGAAGAGGTTCACGATCGCGCGCGGCACGTCGAGCAGGTCGCGCAGCGGCCGCAGCGCCGCCTCCGCGATGGCCACCGGCGCCTCCGCCGCGATCATGCCGCGGTCGATCTCGTGCAGCACGCTCAGGCGCTTGCTGGACCGGGCCAGCGAGGTCTGGGCGGCCTTCAGGCTCGTGACGTCGTGGGCGACGACGAGGGCCGCGCGCCGGCCGCCGAAGGACAGATCCTGCGCGACGATGTCGACGTCGATGACGCGGCCGTTCTTGCACCGATGCTTCCACGTCGCGTCGTAGTGCCGGATGGCGGAGGCGGCGGCCTGCGGCATGCGGGCCACCGCCTCGCGCATGCGCGCCTCCTCCTCGGGCAGGAAGAGGTCCGAGACCTTCATCGTCAGAAATTCGTCGCGCGCGTAGCCGTAGTGCTCGACGGCGGCGGCGTTCACCTCGAGGAAGATCAGGGTGGCGATGTCGTACACCCACATCGGCAACGGGTTGTGCTCGAAGAGAAGCCGGAAGGTGGCATCGCGGGCGGCCGTCACGCTACCTATTGTAGCCCGGGCACCGCCACGCCCCTGAGCACCAAACGCGAGGGCGCGCCGCGGAACGGCCAGCCCGGCACCCACGCCGAGAAGCGGCCCGCGGTGCCGCCGGCCACGACGACGTGCAGGCGCGCGGGCTCCTTGAACTTTGGCGCCCGCGCGCCCTCGACGGTGACCTGGCACTGCTCCCAGACGAAGCGCCGCACGTCCGCCTTCGACCAGCCATCGGCCGCGATCGTCGTGGCGTGCTCGGGCCCGATCACGAGCAGCGTGTCGCCGAGCGGCGCCACGTCGGGGCTCGCGATGACCATGCCCGCGCGCGCCACGGTCGAGAGGATATCGCGCGCCGTGCGTCCGGCGGCGTTGACGACGATCTGCGGCGCCTCGGCGGCCAGGACCGCCACCGTGCTGTCGGCGGCGGCAAAGCCGTGCTCGACGGAGAGTGGCTCCCAGGGGCTCGCCTCCTCGTGCTCGCCGA
This sequence comes from Candidatus Rokuibacteriota bacterium, assembly GCA_003220335.1. Lineage (GTDB taxonomy): Bacteria > Methylomirabilota > Methylomirabilia > Rokubacteriales > CSP1-6 > AR12. The sequence continues at coordinate 40,459 of QHSB01000233.1, read as the reverse complement.
TGCAGTAGGAATACCGGCCCGGCTGGCCGAAGGTCGACATGCTGATGACGCCGGGCCGCGCGCCGCCGACGTTCACCCACACCAGACGCACGGCACGGCCGATGGTGGCGTTGGCGCGGAAGCCCGCCCCGAACACCGACGCCGCGCAGTTCACCTCGAGCGCGCGCCGCACCGGTCCGTTGACGATGACGAGCGGGGTGACGGCGTCGGTGGTGCCCGAGACGCCGACGAGCGCGAAGTCGGGATCGCAGATCGCGCTCACGGCCGCGATGACCACGGGGAGATATTCCGGACGGCAGCCGGCCATCACGGCGTTCACGGCGATGCGCTCGACGGTGGCGCGGCCGTGGGCCGGCGCCACGAGGCCGATCAGCTCGTCGCCGCGGCGGCCGCTCGCCGCCACCGCCGCCCGCACGCGCTCCGCCGTCGGCGGCACCACGGGCAGACCGTCGGTCACACCGCGCGCGAAGAGCTCCTCGATCGGATCCGGCGCGTCCGGGCTCACGCGGCGAATTCTAGCGCGCGCGCTGGACGGCGGCCCGCGCCTGAGCGATGCTGTCGCCGCATGTCCGAGCGCCTCACCCTCACCGACGACGGCGCCGCGGCGCTGGCCGCCGAGGCCCTGCGTCACGTCGCGAGCGGCCAGGTCGTCGGCCTCGGCACGGGTCACGCGGCCACCGCGTTCGTTCGCGCGCTCGGTGCGCGTGTCGCGGCCGGCCTCGACGTGCGCGGCGTGCCGACCTCCGAGGCGACGGCGGCGCTGGCGCGCGGCCTCGGCATCAAGCTCCTGTCGCCCGACGATGTCGAGACGATCGACGTCGCGGTCGACGGTGCGGACGAGATCGATCCGCGCGCCGACCTGATCAAGGGCTACGGCGGCGCGCTCCTGCGCGGTTCGCCGCCGCGCCGTGCCGGCGGCGCGTGGAGGCGCTGGGCTATCCCCCCACGCTCCGCGCCAGCGAGGGCCGGCCGGTGGTGACCGACAACGGCAACCTGCTCCTGGATTGCCGCGTGGGGCCGATCGCCGATCCTCCCGGACTCGAGGCGGCCCTGCGCGCGATCCCCGGCCTGGTGGGCACCGGGCTGTTCCTCGGAATGCATCCGACGGTGCTCGTGTGGGATGGCGCGCGCCTTCGCACGCTGCGGCCGACAGGCCTCAATTGACGGGCGGGACGACGCCGCTCACGAGCCTCCCTGCGTTCAAGGCGCTCGGCGCCCATCACGCGTCGCTCCGCGGCGTCCACCTGCGCGAGCTCTTCGCGCGCGATCCCGGGCGTGGTGAGCGCCTGGTGGCCGAGGCGGCCGGCCTCTATCTCGATTATTCCAAGCAGCGGGTCACCGACGAGACGCTCGGGCTGTTGCTCGACCTGGCCCGAGCCTCCGGCCTGCGCGCGCGCATCGAGGCGATGTTCGCCGGCGAGAAGCTCAACGTCACCGAGGGTCGGGCCGTCCTGCACGTCGCGCTGCGCGCCCCCCGCGGCGCGCGCATCGTCGTGGACGGCGAGGACGTCGTGCCGCGCGTCCATGCCGTGCTCGATCGCATGGCGGACTTCGCCGGCCGCGTGCGCAGCGGCGCGTGGACGGGCTTCACCGGGCGCGCCATCCGCAACGTCGTCAACCTCGGGATCGGCGGCTCCGACCTCGGGCCCGCCATGGCCACCGAGGCGCTGCGCTGGTACGCGGACCGGCGGCTCACGCTGCGCTTCGTGTCCAACGTGGACGGCGCGGACTTCGTGGAGTCGACGCGCGACCTCGATCCGGCCGAGACGCTCTTCGTCGTCGCCTCGAAGACGTTCACGACGCTCGAGACGCTGACGAACGCGCACACGGCGCGCCGCTGGTGCGTGCGGGCGCTCGGCGAGGAGCGCGCGGTGACCAAGCACTTCGTCGCCGTCTCCACGGCCGAGGCCGAGGTGCGCAAGTTCGGGATCGATCCCGCGAACATGTTCCCGTTCTGGGACTGGGTCGGCGGGCGCTACTCGCTCTGGTCGGCCATCGGGCTCTCGCTGATGGTCGCCATCGGCCCCGAGCGGTTCCGCGAGCTCCTCGCCGGCGCGCACGCGATGGACGAGCACTTCCGCGGCGCGCCGTTCGAGCGGAACCTGCCCGTCCTGCTGGCGCTGCTCGGCATCTGGTACGACGATTTCTTCGGGGCCGAGACGCTGGCGATCCTGCCGTACAGCCACTATCTCGCCCGCTTCTCCGCGTATCTGCAGCAGCTCGACATGGAGTCCAACGGCAAGCGCGTCGACCTCGAGGGGCGCGCGGTCGACTATCAGACGGGCCCGATCGTCTGGGGTCAGCCGGGCACGAACGGCCAGCACGCCTTCTACCAGCTCATCCACCAGGGCACGAAGCTGATCCCGTGCGACTTCATCGGCTTCCTGCGCCCGCTCGACGAGGTCGGCGAGCACCATCCCCTGCTCGTGGCGAACCTCTTCGCGCAGACGGAGGCGCTCGCCTTCGGCAAGACGGCGGAGGAGGTCGCCGCCGAGGGCGTGCCGGCGCTGCAGGTGCCGCACCGAACGTTTCCGGGCAACCGCCCTTCCAGCACGATCCTCGCCCAGCGGCTCACGCCGGCCGTGCTCGGCGCGCTCGTCGCGCTCTACGAGCACAAGGTCTTCGTGCAGGGCACGATCTGGCGCCTCAACTCCTTCGACCAGTGGGGCGTGGAGCTCGGCAAGGCGCTGGCCAACCGCATCACGCCGGAGCTGACGGCGCCCGCCGAGCCGCGGCTGACGCACGATTCCTCGACGAACGCGCTGATCCGCCGCTTTCGCCGGCCGGGGCCTTGACTCCGGTCGCCGGGTGGCGTTTAATTCCGGCCTTGCTCCATCTCACGTCGATGCTCGAGGAAACGAACGCGCGGGTCACCGGGTTCAAGGTGTTCCGCCCCGGGGTCGAGGCGGCCCTGAAGGCGCTCGCCGTCGCCGCGCTACTGGCGCTGCTCGTGCTCCCGCTCGCCTGGGGGTACCAGCAGCGCAACGAGGCGCGCCTCTGGCGCGAGATCGCCTGCACGTACCGGCTCAAGGAGGCGCTCAGCGACGGCCGGCTGCTGACGCCGGCCGACCTGCGCGGCGAGGCGTGCGCGCGCCTGAGCGAGCTCGGTCTGCAGCTCGCGGGCCGCGGGGACTGAGCGTCAGCGCCGCGTCCCGCCGAACCGCCAGCGCTTGAACGTGTAGACGCCGGCCGGCTCGAGCCGTCCCTCCGCCACCAGCGTCGCCCCCTCCGCCGCGAAGTCGAACGTCGTGAGCACGCCCTCGTGGGCGGCGCGGTCCACGACCACGTCGGTCGTCGTCAGGAACACCTCGTCGAGCAGCCGCGCCGCGCGGAGGGCGCCGAAGAGCGTCTGGCCTCCTTCGCAGGCGATGTAGCGCACGCCGTGCTCGGCGCGCAGCCGCGTGTGCGCGCGCGCCAGCCCGCCGGACTCGAGCAACGGCTCCACGATCACGGCCGTGTCCCGGATCCCCCGCCGGGCGAGCTCCGCGCGTCCCGCCGGCGTGGTGAGGATGATCGTCGAGAGCCCCGGCGTGGTGAGCATCGGATGCTGCGGCGGCACGCGGCCGTAGAGCGAATAGATGATGTTGCGCGGATGATGGGACAGCCCGCGCGCGACGCGAAACGCGTAGAGCTCGGGCGCGCGCTCGTCGCCCGGTTCTTGGGGGCTGAGGATGAGGGTCGGCTGCTCGCGCACCGTCTGGGCGCCGATGCCGACGTCGCCGATGGTGCGCAGATAGCGCATGAGCCGCCGGTCGGCGCGACGGTCCAGCCGCGTCTCGTCGCCGAGGATCTCGCGCACCGGGTCGTCGCGCGCGTCGCGCCGGCGCCACGCCACCACGCCGTTGGCGGAGACCACGACCACACCGAAGATCCAGGGCCGGTCGGGCGGCGGCGCCGGAAAGCCCAGCGGCGCCCAGCGCTCGGGGTCGGGCGTGCCGACTTCGGTCCCCGCGCTGCGATATCGCGTCCACTGGATTCGCGTGGCATCGCCCACGGCCCAGTGTAGCGGCGCCGTCACGCGCCGAGGTGCTCGGCGACGACGAGGCGATAGCCGAGATCGATGGCATCGCGCGCGCGCAGGTGACCGTGGCGCCGCTCCCACGTGCCGTCGGCGAGATCGGCGCGCAGACGCGCCAGCCCGGGCTCCGCGTCGGCGAGCTTGGTGAACGTCGAGATCGCGCCGCGCACGCCGGCGTCGAGATACGCCTGCGGCCGCCGCCAGTACGCGCCGAGAAACCCGTCGACGCAGTCGTGGGGCACGAGGACCGGCCGCACCTCGATGCGGCCGAGCGCCCGCCGCAGCTCCTCGAGCGTCGGGAAGATGTCGCGATCGAGCGTCATCAGCTCCGGGAAGTAATCGTCGATCAGCCAGAACCGGGACACCGCCGCCGGGTCCCACGTGAGGATCACCACGCGCTCGCGCGTGACGCGCGCCAGCTCGCCGAGCCCGCGCGCGCGATCGGGCCAGTGGTGCACGGTGAGCACGGCGAGGGCGGCGCCGAATGCCGCATCGCGGAACGGCAGATCGGTGGCGGAGGCCTGCACGGCCGGCGCCGCGCCCGGCCGGCGCTGGCGGAGCATCGCGGGTGACGGCTCGACGGCCACCACCGGACGATCCGCCGGCTCGTACGAGCCGGCGCCGGCGCCGACGTTCACGACGCTCGCTGCCGCGCCGAGCGCGTCCGCGATGGCGGCGGCAATGCGGGGGTCGGGCCGCCGATGGGCGTCGTAGCCGCGGCCGATCGTGTCGTAGACGTGGGGGGCCCCGAGATGGCCCCCCACACCCCCCCAGCGTTCGGAGCGCCCCGGGGAACCCGTGGCGCTCCTCTATTTCGCGTATTTCGCGCGTCTTCGCGCGCGACCAGAGTCGCAACAAGGTCCCACACCCCCCGATGCGCGCTCCTCGATTACCCGCGTGCTCATCACCGGGGCTCGAGACGGAGCAGGCGGCGGGCGTTGCCCTCGTAGATCGCGGCGCGCTCGGCGTCGCTCGCGCGCATCTTCTCCATGGCGGCGATCGTGTCGCGAATGAAGCCGATGCCTTGCTCGGGGTCGAACGGCATGTCGGTGCCGAACAGGATCCGCTCGGCGCCGAAGAACGCGAGGCCCGATTCCATCGCGTGCCAGGCGCCGAAGAGCGCGGTGTCCCCGTAGAAGAGCCGGAAGTAGTCGATGGGCCGACGCGCCAGGCGGCCGAGCGCGGCCGCATCATCGGGATCGTCGCTGCGGGTGCCGAGCTGCTCGAGCCCGCCGCCGACGCGGCCGGCGCAGAACGGGATCATCGCCCCCATGTGATGCGTGATGATCTTGATGTTCGGGTGCCGGTCGAAAAGCCCGGAGAAGACCAGGCGGCCCATGGCCACGCTCGTCTCGTACGGCCAGCCGAATGCCCACCAGAGGTCGTACTGGCTCCGCGCCTCACCGGCGTAATCGGCAACCGTGGCCGGCCGGGCCGGGTGCAGCCAGATCGGCAGGTCGCGCGCGGCCATGCACGCGAAGAGCGGGCGGTACTCGGGCCGATCGAGCGGTCGGCCCGCGACGTTCGAGAACATCTGCACACCCGTGGCGCCGAGGGTGTCGAGCGCGCGATCGATCTCGCGCAGGGCGGCCTCGGGGTTGTTCATCGGCAGCGAGGCGACGAAGGCGGGAAAGCGGTCCGGGTGCCGCTCGACCAGCGCGGCCATCTCGTCGTTGGCGAGCCGCGCGAGGTCGGGGCTGACGTCGGGGCCGCCGACGACCTCGAGGGGCGGACTCGCCAGCGTGAGCACCTGCACGTAGCCCTCGTAGCGGTCCATGATCCGAAAGCGCCGATCGACGTCCACGAGCACCGGGATGCCGGACATCCGCTTCTGGAGCGCCATGCCGGCGGGGGCGACGGCCAGCATCCGCTCGAAATAGCGGCGCGGCAGGATGTGGGGGAACACGTCGATCTTCTGCATGGCGGCGATGATACGATCGCGCCGTGACCGCGGCGAGGCTGATCGCGTGATCCGGTCGCTGGCGCTCTTCGTCCTCGCCGGGCTCTGCGAGATCGGCGGCGGCTACCTCGTCTGGCAGTGGTGGCGCCAGGGCGCGCCGCCGCTCGTCGGGGCGCTGGGCGCCGCCGTCCTCGTCCTCTATGGGTTCGTACCGACGTACCAGCCGCAGCATTTCGGCCGCGTCTACGCGGCGTACGGCGGCATGTTCATCGTGCTCGCGATTGTCTGGGGCTGGGCCGTCGACCGCGTCGCGCCCGACCGCTTCGATCTGCTGGGCGGCGCGCTCTGTCTGGTCGGGGTCGCGGTCGTCATGTACTGGCCCCGCTAGGCCCGGACACAAAAAATACTGAGGATCGCGGGACTCGGCTACACTGGGCCTCCGGAGGAACGAGATGACGACAGTGACGAAGCTCGGGACGGCGGCGCTGCTCGGCATCGCCTGCCTGGTCCTGGGAACGAAGCCCTGCTCGGCGGAGTGGTTCGGCGATGTCTACGTCGGCGCGAGCCTGACCGACAAGCACGACGTCACGGTGCACGACAGGGCCGCGGGGCTCGCGACGTACCGCGACGTCGAGTTCGACACCGCCCTGGCGTACGGCCTGCGCTTCGGCCGCTACCTCGACTCGGTCCCCTTCCTCGGCTTCGGCGTGGACTATTTCAACTTCATGCCGAACATCGGGCCCCAGTCGGTCCGCGTGGACGGCTGTCCGATCTCGCGCGACAGCTGCGGGACGAACAAAATCGGCTTCGGCTCGTACGATCTCACCAGCCAGGCGCTCTCCTTCGACATCTTCCTGCGCCTGCCGCTGCTGAAGACGGAAGCCGCGCCGTGGGGACGGGTCACGCCCTACCTCCTCGGCGGCCCTTCGGTGTTCATCACGACGCTGTCGCCGCGCAACACGCGTCTGTTTCGCAACTTCGACGACGACACCGACGTCGCCTTCGGCTACAAGGGCGGCGCCGGCCTGGCCCTCTCCGTGTACAAGAACCTCGTGGTGTTCGGCGAGTACCGCTTCACCCACGTCGCGCACGATTTCGCGATCCGCGACATCAACGCCTTGAAGGCGACGCTGCGCACCGACCTCGACAGTCATACCGGCCTCGTCGGTCTCGGCGCGCGCTGGTAGCCGCCTGACGAGCGGCCGCTAGCCCGCCGGCTCGCCGGCGTTCACCGCGAGCACCTGCCCCGAGATGTTCTTCGCGAGATCGCTCGCGAAGAACAGCGTCGCCTCCACGATGTCGCCGGCCGTGGTCATCCGCTTGAGCGGTGAGCGCTCGATCATCGCTTTGCGCATCGCCTCCTCGCTCACGCCGCGCACCTGCGCCTGACCGGCGATCACGCGGTCGATGCGGTCGCCCTCGACGGCGCCCGGCGCCACGACGTTCACGCGGATCCCGTGCGGCCCGAGCTCGAGCGCCAGCCCGTAGGCCATGCCCACCTGCCCGGCCTTCGCCGAGCAGTACCCGATGCGATAGGCCAAGCCGCGCCGGCCGGCGCCGGAGGAGATGTTGACGATGGAGCCGCCGCCTGCCTTGATCATCTCCGGCACCGCGAAGCGCGTGCATACGTAGGAGCTGGTGAGGCACGAATGGATCGTGTACATCCAGTCGTCCATCGTGTAGTCCTGCACCGGCTTCGTCGGCCCGCCGTCGCCGGCGTTGTTGATCAGCGTGGTGATCTTGCCGAACGCCTCGAGGCCCGCCGCGATCATCCGCCTGACGTCGTCCTCCTTGGCGGCGTCGCACGTGACCGCGATGGCGCGGCCGCCCGCCTTGCCGACCAGCTCGGCCGTCTCGCGCACGAGATCGGCCGAGCGCGCCGCGCAGACGACGGCGGCCTTCTCCTGCGCGAACCTCAGGCTCAGCGCGCGCCCGATGCCCTTCGACGCTCCCGTGATGATGGCAACTTTTCCGTCGAGCAATGCCATGGCGATCTCCCTGACCGTGAGTTGTTCGGCGAGTGTACTGTACCTCGCGCGTAATTGAGACGTCGCCCTCCCCGCGTGACGATGCTCGGCATCGAACTTCGAGAGGAGGACGACATGACTGCGGCCACTGCGGGAGGCGTGATGGAGTACGTCGTCGTCGCGCTGCTCGCCATCGGCGGCGGGTGGGCCGCGGTGCACGGCGCCCGACTCCTCGTCCGCGCCGTGCGCCGTGCCGATGACCCCGCGTCGTCGCTGCGGGCCGTGCGCGGGCCGACGACGCTACTTCCGGGGCCCGCTGACCTCCAGCTGCACGTTGTCGGGATCGCGAAACACGACGATGGAGATCCCGAACGCCTCGCCGAGATCGCGGATCTCGCTGTGCGCGACCCCGTGCTTGTCGAGGACGCGGACCGCGTCGTCCAGCGCCGCCCGTGAGGGCACCGCGAAGCTCATGTGGTCGAGGCCGATCCGGTTCTCGTCGAAGCGATCGTTCTTGATCGCGCGGTCCGGAAAGGGATGGGGCCCGATGCCGAGGCCCACGCTGCCGTTGCTCAGAAACGCGCCCGGGTTCAGGTCCATGAGCTTCGTGAAGCCGAGGACCTCCGTGTAGAACTTCACGGCCCGATCGACGTTGCTGACGGTGAGTCGGAAATGGTGAACACCCTGCGCGGCGATCTGGTTGGCCATGCTGGTCTCCTTCGTCGGGCGGCCTCGACTCTGCGGCGGCCGGCCGTGGTTGTCAAGCGCCCGGTCACGCGGTAGCGTTGCCCGCCATGAAGTGCGTCCGCTGCCAGCACGAGAGTCCGCCCGCCGCGAAGTTCTGCGTCGAGTGTGCGGCGCCGCTGGCGGCGGCGGCCGCCTGCGCGCGCTGCGGGACGCGCCTGCCGCCGGGAGCGAAATTCTGCCCGGAGTGCGCGCTGCCCGCGGGCGCCGCCGCCCCCGCCGTCGAGACGCGCTTCGCCTCACCGGCCGAGTACACGCCCACGCACATCGCGGAGAAGATCCTCGACTCGCGCGGCGCCCTCGAGGGCGAGCGCAAGCACGTCACCGTGCTCTTCGCGGACCTCAAGGGCTCGATGGAGCTCCTGGCCGACCGCGACGTCGAGGACGCCCGCCGGCTGCTCGACGCCGTGCTCGAGCGCATGATCGAGGCCGTCCACCACTACGAGGGCACCGTGAACCAGGTCATGGGCGACGGCATCATGGCCCTCTTCGGCGCGCCGATCGCCCACGAGGATCACGCCGTCCGCGCGTGCTACGCCGCCCTCCGGATGCAGCAGCGGGTGAAGGAGCACGCGGAGGAGCTGCATCGCAGCCTCGGGCTGCCGGTCCACATCCGCGTGGGCCTCAACTCCGGCGAGGTGGTCGTGCGCTCCATCGGCAGCGATCTGCACATGGACTACACGGCGATCGGCCAGACGACACACCTGGCCGCCCGCATGGAGCAGATGGCCATGCCGGGCACGATCCTGATTCCGTCGGAGACGCTGGCCCTGATCGAGGGCTACGTCCTCACGCGGCCGCTGGGACCGCGGCCGGTGAAGGGCCTCGACGCGCCGCTCGAGGTCTACGAGCTCACCGGCGCCTCGCCGATCCGCTCGCGGCTGCACGCGGCCGCCGCGCGCGGGCTCACGCGCTTCGTCGGCCGCGATCCCGAGCTGCAGCAGCTGGCGCTGGCGCGCGACCGCTCACGCGCCGGCTCCGGGCAACTCGTCGCCGTGGTCGGCGAGCCCGGCGTCGGCAAGTCGCGGCTGTACTGGGAGTTCAGCCGCTCACACCTCACCGACGGCTGGCTGGTCCTCGAGTCGGCGTCCGTCTCCTACGGCAAGGCGACGCCGTATCTGCCCGTGATCGACCTGCTGCGGATGTATTTCAAGGTCGAGGAGCGCGACGAGCCGCGCGTCGTACGCGAGAAGGTCACCGGCAAGCTGCTCACGCTGGACGAGACGCTGCGCGACGCGCTGCCGGCCCTGCTCGCGCTGCTCGGGACGCCGGCGGGCGATCGCCAGTGGGACGCGCTGGGCGCCGCCGAGCGCCGCCAGCGCATCCTCGACGCCATCAAACGGTTCGTGCTGCGCGAGAGTCGGGTGCAGCCGGTCGCCCTCCTCTTCGAGGACCTGCACTGGATCGACAGCGAGACGCAGGCGCTCCTGGACAGCCTCGTCGAGAGTCTGCCGACGGCGCGCGTGCTGCTGCTCGTCAACTATCGCCCCGAGTACCAGCACGGCTGGGGCGGCAAGACCTACTACACCCAGCTCCGGATCGATCCCCTCGCGGCCGAGAGCGCGGCGGCGCTGCTGGACGCACTGCTGGGCGCGGGCCGTCCGCTGGAGCCGCTCAAGCGCCTGCTCCTCGACCGCACCGAGGGCAATCCGTTCTTTCTCGAGGAGAGCGTGCGGACGCTCGTCGAGACGGGCGTGGTCGCCGGCGAGCGCGGCTCCTTCCGGCTCGCGAAAGGGCTGGACACGATCCAGGTGCCGGCCACCGTCCAGGCCGTGCTCGCCGCGCGGATCGACCGGCTGCCGCCGTCGATCAAGCACCTGCTCCAGTCGGCCGCCGTCATCGGCAAGACCGTGGCCCTCACGCTGCTCGAGACGGTGGCAGAGACGACAGCGCTGGAGCTGCGGCGCGGCCTCGCGCAGCTGCAGGCCGCCGAGTTCCTCTACGAGACCAGCCTGTTTCCCGAGCTCGAATACACCTTCAAGCACGCGCTCACGCTCGAGGTGGCCTACCAGAGCCTGCTCCGCGAGCGTCGACGCCTGGTCCACGCGGGTGTCCTCACCGCGCTCGAGTCACGGGAACGCGGCCACGCGCCCGAGAGCGTCGAGGTCCTGGCGCACCACGCGGTCCGCGGCGAGGTGTGGACGTCGGCGGCGACCTATCTCTATCGCGCCGGGGCGAAGGCGCAGGCGGAGGCGCGCTACGGCACGGCGGTGACGTTCTACGAGGCCAGCGTCGACGCGCTCCAACGTCTGGGCGATGCGGCGGATCACAACCTCGAGCTGGACGCATACCTCGAGCTGTGGTCGACGCGGATCTCGACCGGCCAGGTCGATGGGCTCGGCGCCCTCGGCGACAAGGTGGAGGTGCTGGCGCGGTCGCTCGACGACGGCCCGCGCCTCGCCCGCGTGCAGGTGCGGCAGGCGCAGGCGATCGCGCTGGCCGGCGCGATCCCGGGCACGCTACACCGCGCGCTCGAGCGCGCGCGGGAGGCCGCGACGCGCGCTGATGCCGGCGATCTGCGGACGCGCAGCTACGCGCGCTTCATCGCCGCCATCGCGTGCCGCGACATGGGACGCTTCGAGGAGGCCGTCGAGGAGTTCGACATCGGCGTCGAGCTCTTCGCGACGGCCGGCGAGGGCCACGAGCCCGGGCTCGTCTATCCGATCTTCGTGAGCCTGTGCGGCTGGCGCTCGGAGGCCGAGGGTGCGCTGGGACGCTTCGACGCCGCCCTCGCCTCCGCCACCGAGGCGCTCCGGATGGCGACGGAGATCCGGCACGCCTCGAGCCTCTCGATCGCGAACGCGTTTCTCGGCTACCTGAAGCTGCTCCAGGGCGATCTGGAGGCGGCCGTTGTCGCTCTCACGCGCGGGCTCGCCATCGCCGAGGAGCACGACCTGATGCACGGCGTCTGCGCCAACGGACTCTATCTCGCCTGGGCCTCGCTCCTCGGCGGTGATCGCGCGCGCGGACTCGAATATCTCGAGCGCGGCCTCGAGCGGCCGGCGGGCGCGCAGCTACAATGGACACGTTTCGGCTCGGTGCCGGCCGCGGTCTATCTCGCCGCGGGGTGTCCCGACAAGGCCCGGCCGATCATCGCGCGCGGCCTCGCCGACATGACCGAGCGCGACGCGCGCGGCTACCGCGGCCCGCTGCTGCGCCTGGAAGCGGAGCTGCGGCTCGGCGACGGCGACGCGGCGACGGCGCGCACCCGCGCGGAGGAGGCGCTCGCCCTCGCGCGTGAGCTCGGCGCGCGTCCGGAGGGCGGCTGGTGCCATGCGACGCTGGCCAGGATCACGGGGTCACCCGAGCATCTCGCCGCCGCGCAGCGGACGTTCGGGGAGCTCGGGATGACGTTCTGGGCCGAACGGCTAGGGCGACTGACGCTCTGAGGGCACCGGCGCGGTGACCGCGCGGCCGCCGGTCTCGCCACGAAGGCCGGTCTCGCGCGGTCCGGGGCGCTCGTCGTACTTCACCTTCAGCTTCGCGACGAGGTCTGGATAGCCGTGGCGCTGGATGATGGCGTTGAACTGCGCGCGGTAGTTGGCGACGAGGCTGACGCCCTCGAGCGTGACGTCGTACGCCCGCCAGCGGTCGCTCTGCGGGAACATGCGGTAGTCCACCGGGATCGCCGTGCCCTGCTTCGTCACGATCAGCGTCCGGACCACGGCGCGGTCGCCGTCGGCCGTCTCGCCGACGTACTGGATCTTTTCGCCGGAATAATTCTCGATCTTCGAGATGTACGACTGCTCGAGCAAGTCCCCGAAGAGACGCGTGAACTCCTCGCGCTCCGCCGGCGTGCGCGCCTGCCAGTGCAGCGCCAGGCTTCGTCGGGAGATCTCGCCGAAGTCGAAGATCTGGTTGGCGATGGCGCGGATCGACCGGCGACGCTCCAGCGACCTCGCCTCTTTCTTGAGCTCCGGGTCCGAGAGGATCTTCACAACCTGATCGACCGACGTGCGGAGCTGCTCCGTGGCCGGACCGGCCGGCGCGTCGGAGACCGTGAGCAGCGTCAGTGCCGCGGCCAGCCCGAGGACGAGCGAATGGGTCGAGATCATGGCGAGGATACTGAGGCATGGGCGGATGAAACGAAAGGGGCGCCGCCGGGTTGATCAGTTTCTAGCCACGCGTGCCACGCCGCCGTCTCGGATGCGGCCACCGCCGCCGGCGGGGTCGCGTCTTTTCAAGGGTTTCAGAATGGGTGAGCTTGGCACCTCGATTGCCCTACTAGCTGACCGACGCTCTTTCCGATAAAGGCAAACCAGTCGTGAGGCTGGGACGCAAAGCCACGGGCCTGGGAATGATTCCCAGGTAGCCGGGTTACCGAAGAAGGAGAGGCCGGACTCGAGTCCACCTCCCGGAGAGAGTCACCACTCTTAGGAGGGGACTGTCATGTGGACCGTCTCGGACCTCAGCATTTCCTCCGATTCATTCCCGCAGCGCGTACGCCAGGCGGTGCCGACGAAGGTCGAGGTCGCTCGCGCGATCCAGCGAATGCTCGACGCCGTCACGCTCGTTCGTCCACCGCACACGCGCGTGATCGGCCCCGGCGGGTTGGCGTTGAACTTCAACGCCCTGCTTCAGATGGCGAAGGAGCAATTTCTCGCCTCCGACACGCTGCGACTCATCGAACCGGTGGGCTTCGACGCCTCCGTCGCCCTCATCGCGGTCCGACTCTCCATGGTGAAGCGAACGCTCGACGCCGAGTTCGCTCGCTCGACCGAGGAGGCGTCCTAGGGACTCGGGCCGGCGTTCTGCGCGACGACCTGTTGCACGAGACGCCGGACGTCGCCCAGATCGCAGGGCTTCGTCAGGAACGGCGCGCCGGTGCCTTCCAGGAACTCGCGCTTCTCGCGACTCAGCACGTCGCCCGTCAGGAAGATCACCCGCCGTCGGAACGTCGGGTCACGTCGCACGAGCTCGGCGAAGAACGCCTCGCCGTCCATCACGGGCATCTTCGTGTCGGAGAGCACGAGATCGTACGAGCGCATGCCGAGCATCGTCAGGGCGAGGGCGCCGTTCGTCGCGACGTCGGCCTTGTGTCCGTCGCGCTCCAGCGCCTCGGCGATGACCGCGGCGATCTCCGGCTCGTCGTCAACGACGAGCATCGTCTTCGGACCGATCGGCGGCGGCGGCGCGGCCGAGGCGGCGCCGGCGTGCGCGACAGGCTGCACTGCGACCGGCAGCTCGATCGTGAAGCGCGTGCCCCGGCCCGGCTCGCTGTCGACGTCGATCGTCCCGCCGTGCTCCTCGATGATGCTCCGGCACAGCGACAGCCCCAGCCCCGTGCCCTCGCCCGGAGGCTTGGTCGTGAAGAACGCCTCGAAGACGCGGGCGCGGATCTCCGCCGGGATACCCGGGCCCGTGTCGGCCACGGTCAGACAGAGCAGGCCTCGGGCGGCATCGTGGGACGCGCTGATGGCGAGGCGACGCGGCTGGGGGCTCCGGCGCATCGCCTGCTGGGCGTTCGCGATGAGGTTGACGAGCACTTGATGCAGCTGGTGCGGATCGGCCGAGAGGGCCGGCAGTCCGGCCGCGACCTCGAGCGCGACCTCGATCCCCTCCGTCCGAAGCTCGTAGGCGAGCAGCCCGACGGCGCTCTGGACGACCTGGGGGATCGCCACCTCCGTTCGCTCCGGCGGGCGCTGGCGCGCGAGCGCCAGGAAGTTGCGGACGATCCGAACACACCGCTCGGCCGCGTCGCCGATCTTTCCCGCGCGCCGGATGAGCGCGGCCTCGGTCACGGTCTCGCGCAGCAGCTGCGCCTGTCCCGAGAGCACGGCCAGCGGGTTGTTCAGCTCGTGGGCGACGCCGGCCAGCAGCGAGCCCATGGTCGCCACCTTCTCGCTCTGCAGCAGCCGCTCCGTCCGCTCCCGCACCGTCTCGTCGAGCGAGCGGTTCTGGCGCTCGAGCGTCAGGTACAGGCGGCGTGTATTGAGGAGATTTCGGATGCGCAGCACGACCTCCAGCTGCTCGAAGGGCTTGGTGAGGAAGTCGTGGGCGCCCGCGGTGAGGGCGCGACTTCTGGCGTCGGACGTCACGTCCGCGGTGAGGACGATCACCGGCACGAAGGCGCCCGCGGGGAGCTCGGTCGCCAGCTGCTCGAGGACGGCCACGCCGTCGAGGTACGGCATGAGCAGATCGAGCAGGATCAGGTCGGGCTGGAACGTACGGTACCGCTCGAGGACCTCGCGCGGGTCCAGCGTGCTCATCAGGTCCTGATACCCGGCGGTCACGAGCACCCGCTCGAGCAGACGGACGTTGCTCGGCTGATCGTCGACGATCAGGATCCGCGCGGTGGTCAGGTCGTCGTCGCGCATGGCGTCGCCGTTCTGTTGAAGAGCCGGTCGAGGAGCGCGAGGAACTCCGAGACGTCCAGCGGCTTCGTCAGGTACGCGTCCGCACCCTGCGCGAGGAGACGCGTCACCTGGCCGGGTGTCGCATCGGCGCTGACGATGACGACCGGAATATCGCGCGTACTCGGATCGCCGCGCAACCGCGCGAGCACTTCGGTCCCGTCGAGATCCGGCAGATGCAGATCCAGCACGATCGCCCGTGGCTGGTGGTCACGTGCCAGCTCGAGCCCGTGCCTCCCCTGCACCGCCGAGAGCAAGGTGAGTCCCGGTCGGTAGCCGACGATGCGCTCGACCAGACGCAGGTTCGCGGGGTTGTCCTCGATGTAGAGCAGGGTGCCGAACGTCTTCGGCGTGGCCGCGAAGAGCGGAACGCCATTCGTGCCGGCCACCACGGCCGAGCGGCCGACCGCCGGCGGCAGCTCGACGGCAAACGTCGTCCCCTCACCGACCGTGCTCTCGACGTGCAGCGTCCCGTGCATCGCTTCGACCAGTCGCCTGGAGAGGGCCAGCCCCAGCCCGGTGCCCTCGACGCCCGATCGATCAGCGCCGAGGCGCTCGAACGGCGTGTAGAGGCGCTCGAGCATGCCGGGCGCGATGCCGCGCCCCGTATCGCGGATGGCCAGCCGGATGCTGCCGCTGCCCGCCTTCGTGCACGACACCTCGACCCTGCCGTCGTCGCGGTTGTATTTCACCGCGTTGGAGAGAAGGTTCAGCAGCACCTGCTGGAGTCGCTGCCGATCGGCCATCACGTGATCGTCGCCGGCAACGGCGTCGACGAGCGTGATGCGGCGCCCGCGAGCCAGCGGGCGAACCAGATCGAGCGCGCTCCCCACGACGTCGGTCACCGGCAGCGGCTCGAGCGAGATCGAGATCGCGCCCGCTTCGATCCGGGCGATGTCCAGCACCTCGTTGATCAGCGTGAGGAGGTGCCGGCCGCCCTTCTGGATGTGCTCGACGCTCTCGCGCTGCTCCGGCGTCAGGGAATCGAGCTCGAGCAGCTGCGAGAAGCCGATGATCCCGTTGAGCGGCGTGCGCAGCTCGTGGCTCATGCGGGAGAGGAAGTCACTCTTGGCGCGATTGGCGGCTTCCGCCTCGGCCGTCGACTGGACGAGCCGTGCGTAGAGCTTGCCATTCTCGAGCAGCAGCACCATCAGGACGAAGCTGGCCGCCAGCAGTCCATAGATGCGGCCGGCGTAGAAGCCGAGGTCGAAGCGGCCGGCGTTGAGCACCGCGGCCAGCGCGATATCGAAGACCCATGCGCACATCACGACCATGAGCCACAGGTCCAGCACCGCGTGGGGCCGGCGCCGCCACAGGACGACCAGGGCGAGGAGGCTGAGCACCCAGGTGGTCGACACCACGCTGAGCATCACCGCCGTGTACTGGTTGCCCCGCATGATCGCGGGAAGAGCGTGCTGGCCGGCCGTGGCGAGGAGCGTCAGCCCGCACACGACGGCGACGATCGCCGCGATGCTCGACGAGATCGCGACACCCGCGCGGCCTGCCGGCCCGTCGATCTCGCGCCTGTCGTTCTTGAGCAGCGCGTACGCGATGACGCAGAGGGGAAAGCCGCCGTGCCAGAACATGAACAACCAGGCGGTGCTCTGGGGGCCGGCGCCAAGCAGACCGGTCGGCCCGAACAGACCCGGGAAGGTGAGGATGTGCGACACGGCCATGAACGCGGTGAAGAGATACCCGCCGGCCAGCACCAGCAGCGCCCGCGACCGCAGGAAGCCGAACTGGCCGAAGAGCAAGACGGCTGTGATGAGATCGTTGACCACGAGCGCCGACTGATAGATCGGGATGAACGCCCACACCTGGCCGAGCGGCACCTTCGCGAACGGCACGGCGGAGAGAAAGATCGCGACGGACACCAGGACGACGGCGAGCGCCAGCCGACGCTCGCCGGGCCCCGCCGGCAGCGTCGACACGAATACCCGGCGGCCTTCCGCGGTCCCGCCCGCCATGCTCTGTCTGGATCCCTGTGTGCTTCGGCGGTCGTCGGCGGATGTCGCCGAGAACGATAGTTCGCTGATTTCATGAGCATATGGGAATCCTGCGCGGAAAGGCAACAACACTTTCGTCGTCGCGCCCACTCGTGATTCGACAGTGATCGGCCCGGCCCCTGGCTTCGACGGGCACCGGTCTCGTCGCGGGAGGATTTGTCGTGCACCTGCCGAGCGACGTGGGACCCTCCCACGTGATGAATCTAGTCGTCGCCGAGGGGGATGCCTATTGGCGCCGCAGAACTGGGTCGGGGATGCACGAACCGCGCTCGTGCGGCGTCATCTTCCGCTCTGGATGGCTGACAGCATCCAGAAATTGAGGCCGGCTGGGCGCGTGAACGTCCAGAATTCTTCGACGTTCCTGGCGATCGTTCTCGAGCCGTGCACCAGGCTGTCATTCACCTGGTCAACGGTGTAATCGATGATCGACCCCCCAATGGACGCCGTCACGTAGTCACGATCGCTGTCCTGCCACGCCTCCGTGATCTCGGCCGTGATCTCGATCCGTTCGACGCGGTTCGTGTGTCCGGTGGCGCGCAACCTGTCGCACTGCGCCTGCAGCTCGCCATACATCTCCGGCGTCACGCGAGCACGGAGGGAAACGATGTCCCGAGTCATCCACGCGCCCTGCGCGTCACGGAACATCATCGCCGCATAGCCGACGAATCGGGCCGGATCGAACCCGGGGTCCGTTCGGCGGATGTCCCGGACTCCCCGATCGAAGCTCGAGTCTCCGCCCGGATGGTCCGCGGGCGTGGTTTGGTCGGAGGGTGCATCGACGCGGCTCGAAATCCTCGCCGCCGCGCGGGTCGGCTGCGCGCGCGCGGCGTGCAGACGGCGAACAAACATCACCAGCACGACGATGCCACCGCCAGCGATCAACAGGTCGAGAAGGCCGAGGCCGACGTCCCCGTCGCCCAGGGCGTGGCCGAAACCGCCGAAGAGCGAACCGGCGATCAGCCCACCGGCGGCAAAGCCGGCCAGCATACCCATCCAGGCGCCAGAGCGACGGGCCGGAGGCGAGACCCGCGGCACGATGACGTGGACCGGCGACGGCCCGGGGCGGTCAGGGACGCGACGAACGGTGCCGGCCGGGATCATCGGACGCTCCTGATGGCAGCGTGCCTGCGTCGTTCACGGCTCACCGGATGGTGCTCCGCCGCCCGCAAGTGTGGCCGGCGTCCCAAGTACCAATTGGACCGTCGTCTATTCGTCAAGCGCCGTCCCGACCGGGTGGGCCGGAGCGCGCCTCGGCCTTCGCAGCCCGCCCGCGCTTCCAGCGCCACAGACGACTCGCCGACCCGAACAGTCCGGCGATCAGCACGCCGGCCGCGGTGGCGGCGATGATGACGATGGCCAGCGAGGACTGGACCTGCCAGTACAGGAATCGAACGGTCACCGCCTGGCTGTTCTGAAGGGCGAAGACCACGACGACCAGAAGAACGGCGCTCAGGATGATGAGGAACGGCATTCATTTCTTCCGCGTCGTTGGCCGCGTGGCGCGTCGGCGCGGTGGGCGCTCGTGCGTGCCGCCGTTGCCACCCACGAGGAGCGTCGCGAGCATCTGGATCGCCCGCCCGTCCAGCGCCCGATCGTCGATCATGACCTGCACACCGGGACCCGCGAGCTGCCGGACCCGCTCGGCCGACGAGCTGGAGCAGACGATGACGTCCACCCGTCGCACCAGACGACCCAGCGCTGCCCCCTCGGCGGAACAGGTGCCGACCAGCACGATGTTCGCCAGGGTCGCCTTCGCGATCGAGTGCTCGAGATCGTGCGCCGACTCGAGCGCATCGGACGTCACGCCCACCCGCGTCCCGGCCGGCAGCTGAGCGAGGCGGTGGAGAGTCTCGAGATGGGCCTCGGCGAGGAGCGCGATCACCGGAACTCCCCGGCCTCTCAGCACGCGCTCCACCTCGCGGAGATGGCCGAAGCTCGTGACGGCCGCCCGCCAGCGCCCGGCCGGCGTGCGACGGCGCGTGATTGCCGTCAGCTCGCCGAGGAGCACTTTGTCGACACGGATCGGAAAATGGGCCTCGAGCTGCCCGGCGAAGAAGTCGAGCTCCGCCGGGCTGCGTTCCACGAGCAGGACTTCGACCGCCCCGTCGATGGCGGGAGGCCGCACCCCGGCCACGCTCAGGACGCCCACCGCCAGGTCGTCGGCGGTCATGCCGAGGGCGGCCGCCCGGATCACCACGTCTTTCAGGAAACCCTCGCGCAGTCCGGACGACGGGCGGACCGGCGGTGCCGCGGCCACGAACACGCCCCGCCCCCGCCGCGCCTCCACGTATCCGCTCTGCTTGAGATCCTCGATGACACGCGCCACCGTGTTCGTATTGATGCCGAGAAAGCCGGCCAGCTCGCGGATGCTCGGCAGCGTCTGATCCCGGGGCACCCGACCGCTCTCGATGGCGTGCTTGAGCTGCTCCGTCAGCTGCCGCCGGATCGGGATGGGGCTGCGCGCGTCGACGTGCAGGTTCATGGTGATCGGCATACTGTATGACCTAAATAGTACACCCAATCTAAATTGTATCTATGTACTAGTTTGGTGGTACAGTCGTCCCCGGAAGAGAGGGACCCACCATGGCTCAGAAGACCCACACGACGTTGCGTCCGCTCCACGATCGCGTGCTCATCAAGCGCGTCACCGAGGGCGACGAGAAGCACGGCAGCATCATCATCCCCGACACCGCCAAGGAGAAGCCGCAGGAGGGCAAGGTGGTCGCGGTGGGGAACGGCCGGGTCACCGACGAGGGCAAGAACCAGCCGCTCGCGGTGAAACAAGGCGACCGGATCCTCTTCGGCAAGTATTCCGGCAGCGAGATCAAGCTGGACGGCGAAGAATTCCTCATCATGAAGGAAGAGGACATCCTCGGCGTCCTCGCGCACTCGGGAGGAAAGTAGCCATGCCCAAGCAGCTTCTGTTCAACGAGGAAGCCCGCGCCGCGCTCTTGCGCGGCGTCAACATCATGTCGCACGCCGTCAAGGTGACGCTCGGTCCGAAGGGGCGGAACGTCGTCCTCGCCAAGAAGTTCGGCGGCCCCACCCTGACCAAGGACGGCGTCACCGTCGCCAAGGAGATCGAGCTCAAGGACCCCTGCGAGAACATGGGCGCCCAGATGCTGAAGGAAGTCGCGTCCAAGACCTCCGACATCGCGGGCGACGGCACGACGACGGCGACGGTCCTGGCCCAGGCCATCTTCCGCGGCGGCCTCAAGAACGTGACGGCCGGCGCGAACCCGATGGCCCTGCAGCGTGGCATCGCGCAGGCCGTCACCATGGTGGTCCAGGAGCTGAAGGACATGTCCAAGGCCACCAAGGACAAGAAGGAGATCACCCAGGTCGCCACGATCGCGGCGAACAACGACAAGACGATCGGCAGCCTGATCGCTGAAGCGATGGAGAAGGTCGGCAAGGACGGAGTCATCACCGTCGAAGAGGCGAAGGCGATGGAGACCACCCTCGACGTCGTCGAGGGAATGCAGTTCGACCGCGGGTACCTCTCCCCCTATTTCGTGACGAATCCGGAGCGCATGGAAGTGGTGCTGGAGGACGCCCTCGTCCTCATCCACGAGAAGAAGCTCAGCGTGATGAAGGACATGCTGCCGCTGCTCGAGCAGGTCGCCCGGGCGGGTAAGCCGTTGCTCATCATCGCCGAGGACGTCGAGGGCGAGGCGCTGGCCACCCTGGTCGTCAACAATCTGCGCGGCACGCTGCGCTCCGCGGCCGTGAAGGCGCCCGGCTTCGGTGACCGGCGCAAGGCCATGCTCGAGGACATCGCCACGCTGACCGGCGGCAAGGCGATCACGGAAGACCTCGGAATCAAGCTCGAGAACCTCAAGCTCGACGACCTCGGCCGCGCCAAGAAGGTGGTCGTGGACAAGGACAACACCACGCTCATCGAGGGCGCGGGCAGCACCAAGGACATCCAGGGCCGCATCAAGCAGATCCGGGCCCAGATCGAGGAGACGACCTCGGATTACGACCGGGAGAAGCTCCAGGAGCGGCTCGCGAAGCTCGCGGGCGGCGTCGCCGTCGTCAAGGTCGGGGCGGCCACCGAGACCGAGATGAAGGAGAAGAAGGCGCGGGTCGAGGATGCGCTGAATGCCACCCGCGCGGCCGTCGAGGAAGGGATCGTGCCCGGTGGCGGCGTGGCCCTGCTACGCGCGTCGGAGGCCCTCGACAGCCTCAAGCTCTCGGGCGACGAGGGCACCGGAGTCATGATCGTGCGGCGTGCCCTCGAGGAACCCATCCGGATGATCGTGGAGAACGCCGGGCTCGAGGCCTCCGTGATCGTCGAGAAAGTCCGGGGCATGGTCCCGGTCACGCGCGGCTTCGACGCCGAGACCAACGAGTACGTCGACATGATGCAGGCGGGAATCATCGACCCCACCAAGGTCGAGCGTGTCGCGCTGCAGAATGCGGCCTCGATCGCGTCGCTGTTGCTCACGACCGAGGCGCTCGTCACCGACAGCCCGGACGACGCCGACCCGGCCACGGCGCACGGCGGGTCGTTCTAGCCGGAGTCATCAGGACCGAGCTCGCCGGCGGCGAGCTCGGTACCTGGCGGCTCAGAGGTTCTTGAACCGGTCGTTCAGCTGCTGGATGCGTGAGCGCTGCCTCGCCTCGTCATCCAGGCGCAGGGACCGCTTGCGGCTCGCCTCGTCGAGGCTCATGACGTATCGGGCTTCCGCCGATGCGATCCATTTGTCGATCGCCTCGATCCACTGTTCGACATGATCCTCGTCGCTCTTGAACACGACGGAGGCACGGTCGAAGACCACGCGCTGCGGCCGTGGCGACGTGGCGGAGGCGGACGCCTCGCCTGATTGCTTGAAGAACTCCAGCCACTCGGGCGGTGGCGCGACGCTGAGCTGCACTTCCCACTGACTTCCGTTCGTCGTCTCGGGGCCCGTCGTCCGCTTGATGACATCCATCCGGGTGAGCCCTGTGTATTCGGCCATAGGAGTCTCCTTTGCGCGCACGGTCCTATGGAACCCCGCCTCCATCTGTGGCGATAGTGGACCAAGGTCCAATGGCTCACTCGAGCCCGCGCTTCTATTGACCATCCGGCCGTCCCGGCGCGTGCCGCAGCAGCATCACCGCACGCCCGGCGATCTCGGTCCGGTCGACCACCGACCACGTGCCGGCCGAACCCGTCGTCAGGGTCCGCCAACCCCGCTCGTCGGTCAGAACGTAGAGAGGGTGCGGCGTGTCCAGGAGCGGTTGTAACTCGCGCGTGTCCCGGATCTGCGGAATCGGGCGCCCCAGGTAGAAGTCGTAGACGAGCCGGCCGTGCCGGAAGGCCAGGAGCGCGTCGGTGGCGTTGACCCGCTGCGCCAGTCGCTCCGTGAATCCCCTGACGTCGTAGGTCATGTTGTACTGCCGCACGAAGATGCGTGTCTCGTACGCGAGGACCAGCGTCATCGCCGTCGCCAGCACGGTAAAGGCTGCCCGCGGGCGGACGGCACGGCATGCGAGGTACCCGAGGGCACCCGCGACGAGGAGCACGGCGACGACCGGCAGCGCGCGCCCGAGCGTGGCCGGGATCCACACCGCGAACTCTCCTCGCTGGCGCACCGGGAGCAGGATCACGGTCGCCGCGACCGCGGCGAACGCGACGACCAGCCCGCCATGGCGCCGGAGCGCGGCGGTCAGCGTCGCCGGTCCCCACCGACTCCACAGCCATCCGACCATGAGCGCAAGCGCCGGATACGCGGGGAGAAGATAACGGTCCCGCTTGTGCGCCATCAGGGTCATGACGACGACGTACGCGAGGACCCAGGCGCCGAGGAACCGGAACTTCCGCCGCGTCGGCTCGTCGGCCGATCGCAGGCCGCTCAGCGCCGCGATCGGGACGAAGAGACTCCATGGAAGCGCCGCGACTCCGAGCGGGCCGAGCGCGAAGAAGACCTCCGAGAAGCGCTCCCAACGGGCCAGATGCAGCGCATAGTCCTCGATGACCACGCGCTGCACGAACGTGCCTCCCCCCTGCGCGGCGAAGGCGAACCCCCACGGAGCCCACATGACGACAAGAATCGCGACTCCCATCACGGGTCGGAGCATGCGCAGGCCCCGCACCCCCTGATCGGCGAGCACGAAGGCGCCACACGTCACCAGCGGCATCAAACCCGCCGGCCCTTTCGCGGAGACCGCTAACCCCAGAAAGACGTAGAAGAGCGCGATCCAGCCACGCTGTCGCGCGGGATCGTCGAGGGCGCGCCAGAAGGCCCAGGCGCTCCAGACGATGAAGGCGGCCACCATCATGTCCGCGAGGGCGAGGCGCGCGTGCCAGAAATAACCCGGCGTCGTCGCCAGCACCACGCCGGCCATCAGGCCGGTGCGGGCACCGAAGAGCCGGCGGCCCAGCAGGGCCGTGCCCAGCACCCCGGCCATCGCGCTGAGCGCCGCCGGCAGCGTCGCACTGAACGTGTTGACGCTTCCGGTCAGGAGCGAGACGAGCGCGATCGCCCAGACGAAGAGCGGCGGTTTTTCGAGGTGCACCTCGTCGGCGATCTGGGGCACGAGCCACTGGCCGGTTTCCAGCATCGTCTTGGCCAGGACGGCGTACCGGGCCTCGTCGGGATGGTAGATCGATCGCTGACCGATCGCCGGCAGGAACAGCGCGGCGGCCAGCAGCAGCGGCAAGAGCAACGAGACCGCGACGCCGGGCCAGCCCGAGGCCGCGCGGGGGGCCGTCACCACCGGCTCGCGATCCGGTGCAGGCTCGCGAGGCTCGACACCGACGCCGCCGACGTCCTCGACGACGTGGTAGCGGAGGCGCCGCCGCCCCATCCACGCGACGGCCAGCAAGTCGAGGAAGGCGGCGAACGCGCGGTTGCGGACGGTGAACTTGGACCGGCCGAACCGGCGCGGGCGGTGGTGGACCGGCACCACGACAACCGGATGCCCGGCGAGGCGCAACAGCGTCGGCACGAAGCGATGCATGCCTTCGTAGGGAGGCCAGGCCTCGAGACACGCGCGGCGCATGACCCGCAGGCTGCAGGCGCTATCGACGACGTCCTCGTGCGTGACCCGATTGCGGATGGCATTCGCCACGCCCGAGGAGACGCGCTTGAGCCACGAGTCGTGGCGAATCAGCCGCGCGCCGACGGCGGCGTCGGCGCCGTCCAGGTGCTGCAGCAGGACCTCGAGATCGGCGGGATCGTTCTGCAGGTCGCTGTCCATGGTCGCCAGGATCTCGCCACGCGCGGCACGGAGTCCCGCGACGAAGGCCGCCGTCAAGCCGGTCTGCCGCTCGAAGCGCAGCAAGCGCACCCGCGCGTCGCGCTTGACGAGGCCGCGGAGGATATCCGCGCTGGCGTCCGTCGAGCCGTCGTCGACGAAGATGACCTCGACCGTCGCGCCCAACCGCGGGAGGACCGCCAGCAATTCCTCCCAGAGCACCGCCAGGCTGTCCGCCTCGTCGTGCACGGGGAGCACGATCGAGAAGGACGGCCGCGCGCGCACCGGCGCCTCGCTCACCGCTTCAGGCCCAGCGCGCGTGCGGCAGATAGTGGTCGCACCAGGCGTCGAACATCAGCAGCGCCCAGAGAATCTTGCGGTGATTCCGATGGCCGCCCACATGCTCGGTGATGAGCCGCGCGACCGTGGCCGGCTCGAACAGCCCGCGCGACGCGAGACGCGCGGGCGCGAGGCGCTCGTCGAGCACCGGCCGGAGGGGACCGCGCAGCCAGCTCGCGATGGGCACGCCGAGGCCCTGCTTGCGGCGCGTGATGGTCGTTGCCGGCAGCAGGCCCGCGGCGGCGCGCTTGAGGATGTGCTTGGTCGTCCACCCGCGCAGCTTCAACCGTGTCGGCATGCGGCCCGCCAGCTCCACGAGCCTGTGGTCGAGCAGCGGCGCCCGGACCTCGAGGCCGGCCGCCATCGTCGCCCGATCGGCGGCGACGAGCGTCTGATCCCCGAGATAGAAGCGCGCATGCTGGTAGATGAGGCGCTCCATCGGGTCCCTGAGCCCCGTCTGCTCGATCGTACCCGCGAGCTCCTCGTAGGCATCGAATGGCGCGAGCGCCTGCCGAGCGGCCGGAGTGAGCAGGTCCGCCTGATCGGCCGGCACCAGCCCGCCGAGCAGGAGCTGGGTGCGCACCGCCGGTGCGTACGGCAGGGCGCGGACGAATTGCTTCAGCAGAAAATCGACGCTGCCGTAGTGCGAAGAGCTCGGCAGCCCATTGACCAGAGCGCCCAGACCGCGGAGCCCGGCCGAGGGCAGCCATCGCTGCAGCCACCGGGCCGGTCGATCGGCGAGGAACGTCGGATAGCCGCAGAAGAGCTCGTCGCCGCCGTCGCCGCTCAACGCGACGGTGACGCTGCGCCGGACCGTTCGCGCCAGCGCGTAGCGCGGCAGGAAGGAGGCGTCCACCAGCGGTTCGTCGAGCAACCCGCCCACCTGATCCATCAGTGCGAGCGCATCACGGACCGAGAAGAGGATCGCCTCGTGGACCGTGCCGCAGTGCTCCGCGACGCGGTTGGCAAACGGACGCTCGTCGTAACCGGGCGCCTCGAAGCCGACGCTGAACGTCCGAAACGGCCGCGGCGAGCTCGCGGCGGCGGCGAGGGCGACCACCGTCCCCGAGTCGATCCCGCCGCTCAGAAACGCGCCGAGCGGCACGTCGCTCACGAGTCGGCTCTGGACCGAGGCGTCGAGTTGCGCCCGGAGCCTCTCGACCCAGTCCGATTCCGTCAGCGAGTGGTCGGGCGCAAAGCGGGCCGTCCAGTACCGCTCGAGCCGGGGCTTGCCCCCAGGGGACACCGTCAAGAAGTGCCCCGGCGGGACTTTCGCGACGTCGGCCAGCATCGAGTGCGGCGCCGGGATGCACTCGAACAGCAGATAGCGGGAGAGGCTCTCGAGGCTGAGCGCTCGGGGCACGTCGGGGCACTCGAGGAGTGCGCGCAGCTCCGAGCCGAAGACGAACGCGGCCGGCCCGGCGTGATAGTAGAGCGGCTTTTCGCCCATCCGATCGCGTGCGAGGAGCAGACGGCGCCGGGGTGCATCCCACAGCGCGAACGCGAACATCCCGTCCAATTCGGTGACGACGGCGTCGCCTGCCTCCTCGTAGGCGTGGACGATGACCTCGGCATCCGAGTGCGTCCGAAACGTGTGACCTCGACCCTCGAGGCGCTTGCGCAGCTCGGTGAAATTGTAGATCTCCCCGTTGAGCACCACATGCACCGTGTGGTCTTCGTTGGAGATCGGCTGGCGGCCCGTCTCGAGATCGATCACGCTCAGCCTGCGCACGCCGAGCGCCATGTGGCTGTCGATGTAGGCGCCTTCGTCGTCGGGACCGCGATGTCGCAGCGAGGCCGTCATTCGCCGGAGGACCTCGCTGCACCCGGCGCGTGGTCCATTGACGAAGAACCCGGTTATCCCGCACATGACCCACAGAATATACGCGCGATCCGTGATCGCCAGCGATCTCCTGGATCGCGTGGGCGACGACGAGGACGCCGAGGGCGCGGTGGCGGGCGGCGGGCCGCGCCTAGAGCGCCCGCAGAAAGACGACGAGGTCCTTCTTTTCCTCGGGTGTCAGCCGGGTGCCGAGCACCAGGTTGAAGAACTCCACCGTGTCGTCGAGGGTCAAGAGCCGTCCGTCATGAAGATAGGGCGGCGTGTCCTTGATCCCGCGAAGGGGGAACGTCTTGATGGGTCCGTCCGCGGAGGCCATCATCCCATTGACCAGCTGGGGTCGGTAGAAACGCTCGGCCTTGAGATCGTGCATCGAATTGTCGGTGTAGTACGGCGGCGCGTGGCACGTCGCGCACTGCGCCTTGCCGAAGAACAGCGCTTGCCCGCGTAGCTCTGCCGGCGTACCCTTCGGCGGGTCGAGCTTCCCGAAGACGTCGAGCTTCGGCGCCGGCGGGAAATCAAGGATCTCCTGGAATTCGCCCATGTCGTGGACCTGACTTCCCCGCTCGAGCATGTTGACGCCTTTCTTTGTGGCGATCACGGGGTCGCCGTCGAAGTAGGCGGCCCGCTGCTCGAACTCGGTGAAGTCCTCGACCGTCTTCAGCGCCCGCTGTGACCCGAAGAGCCGCTGAATGTTCACACCGCGCAGGGTCGGCGTCTCGATCCGATGGCGAAACTCCTGCGGACGAATGTCGCCGACCAGGTGAGCCGCCCCGTTGGTACTGCCGTTCTGATGACAGTCGAAGCACGCGACGCCGAGGCTCGGACGCTCGCTGCGGCGATCCGCCGTCAGGTTGAACTGCTGCTGGGCAAACGGCGTGAGCAGCAGTCGCAGTCCCTCGAGCTGCTTCGGGTTCAGGATGCCGTTGAACAGCTCGTAGTAGTTGTCGGTGGTCACCAGCCGGCCCCGCGAGACGTCCCCGAGGTCGGGGCGAGTCGTCAGGTAGATGGGCGCCGGAAACTCCGGGAGGAACCGGTCGGGGATGTCGAAGTCCAGGTCGAAGCGGGTCAGGTCCCTGCCCGTCTGCTTCTTGACCTCGTCGATGAGGAAGCGGGGAAAGACCATGCCGCCTTCGGGATGGTTCGGATGCGGCAACGGCAGGAAGCCGCTCGGGAAGAGTCCCTTCTCGCGGATCTCGGCGGGACTCATCTTCTCCAGCGCCTCCCACGTGGCGCCGGCCGGCAGCTTGACGCGGACGCCGTCCTGGATCGGCTTTCCCCGACTCATCGTGACGCCGGCGGCGGGACGATCGCCAAGGTCGTAACGCGCGCCGAGCAGCTCCATCTGGCGCTTCATGACTTGCGCCTTCGCTCCGCTCATCTTTGAAAAGATGGTTCGAAAGTCGTCCTCGTTGACCGACAGATAGCTGGACGCGGGCGGATCGGCCTTCGCGCCCTGGACTTGCATGCCGAGAACGCCGGCCGTCATGCCCATCACTACCAGCGCAGCGACTGCGACGACAACCTTCCATCCTCGATGCATCGGCCCCTCCGGTTGCGAGCGGTGAGCGTTCCTCGAGCCTCAGGCCGGCTCGTGCTCGTTGGCGATCAACGGTGTGCCCACGAGATGCTCACCGACGAACCAGATCTGCCTCTCGTTGGTCCGGATCACGTCGCGTATCGGCAGGTCGTTGGTGGCGTCAACTCGGGTACGTCTTGCTCATGATTCGTCATGCCTGGTGAAGATGGTCCGCGTCGGCGCGCGACGTTCGGACGGCAGCGACACGACCCCGCGATGGAGGAAGTCGCACATGATCCGGTTGCCGATCGCCCAGTCGTCCGCGCGGCTGTCGACGTGGTGGGCACACATGTCGCCGGCGCCCGACGTGGGGTAGCCGCACTGGACGCACAGGCTCATGGCCGCTCAGAGATCCGTCTGATCGGCGTTGACGAGGTCCTTGATGGTCTCTTCGCCCTCGCCATCCGCGACCAGCAGCAAGATGTACACGCGATCCCCGACGACGCGCGCATCCCGCACCGCCACCAGAGTCGGGGCGAACGCGATCGCGTGCTGAAGGACGTCGTGGACGGCGGCATTCAGCGCGTCCTCGAGCTGCGTGTCGTCGCCGGCGCTCGCCGCCGGGATCGACGTGGTGATTTGCGCGACGTACGCGCTCGCAGGCGTCGCCCATGCCGCGAGCCCCAGGCCGATCAGCACCGTCAGCAGGCTTTTCATATCGGTCGCCTCTTCATGATCAGTCGTCTCGTATCGAGGTGGCCATGACGCGATCTCCCTCAGCCGGGATGATTCCCATGACGGTCACCGAGTCGCCCGTCGTCAGCCGCATGTACTCGTCCTGGCTCGCCTGCGAGAGGTCGATCCTGACGGGGGCGGTGCCGCTCGCGTATGGGGCGACGACCATCGTCTGCCCGGCCACCCACAGCACGCGTCCCGCGATGACCACACCCACTTGGGCGGAGCCGACGTCGACGCGGAGCGCGAGCATGCAGGCGGCGGCGACGACCGCCGCTGCGAGCGCCTTGCCGAATGTGCGCCGGCTCATGACCGAAGAGCGACCGGGCCGCGATCGGCCGTCTCGCGCGCCGGCGGAGCCATGAACTCGGGGCCGACGGGATCGGTGACGAGCTCCGCCAGGAGGCGATCGATCGTCGCGCGTGTCTCGTCGTCCAGGCGCCAGCCGAGCACGTCGTCGATCGGCGCGAGCTGATCCGGGCGGCGTGCGCCCCACAGCGCGATGGTGGGCCCCTGGTCGAGGATGAAGCGGATGGCGAGGGCAAGCACGCTCTTGCCGTAACGCTCATGGGCGAGCCGATCGAGCGCGGCGACGGCCGCGAGATATTGCCCGTAGCGGCGGGGCTGGAACTTCGGGTCGGTCTGGCGAAGGTCGTCGCCGAGAAATCTGGTGTCGCGCCGCATACGGCCCGACAGCAGCCCGCGGCACAGCGCGCCGTACGCGAGCACGGTGAGACCGCGCCGCCAAGCGTACGGCAGGACGCCGGTCTCGATCGCCCGCTCGAACAGGTTGTACGGTGACTGCACGACGTGCAACGGGGCGACCGCCCGGAAGGTCTCCATCTGCTCGGGCGAGAAGTTGCTCACGCCGATGGCTCGGATCGTCCCGCGCTCGAAGAGTCGGCCCAGCTGCGCTGCCGTCTCTTCCACGGGAACGAGCGGATCGGGCCAGTGCACCTGATAGATGTCGATGTAACTCGTTCCCAGCCGTCGCAAGGAGTCCTCGATCTCGGTGCGGATCCGTACCGCAGAGGCGTCGCGGTAGACCGCCCCTGCGTGCCACCCGAGACCGGCCTTGGTCGCGATCAGCACGCGCTCGCGCCCGCCCTGCTCGGCGACGGCCTGCCCGACGAGCTCCTCAGATCTCCCGAAGCCATACGCCGGCGCGGTGTCGATCAGCGTGATGCCTCGATCGAGCGCCGTCCGGATCGTCTTGACGGCCTCGGCGTCGTCACTGCCACCCCACATCCAGCCCCCGATCGACCACGTGCCGAGCCCGATGCGCGAGCTCGCCACCCCAACGCCCCGTATCAACTTCCGCTCCATCACCTTCTGCTCCATCAGTCTCGCCGCCCTCCGATCGCACATCTAACCCTCGCATTTGAGACGTCGACGTGGGGGCAAGGGTTGCGCTCGGTTCGCCCACCCGACCAAAGTCGGGCCCGGGAACCAAAGTGCCGGCGCCGTCGTCTGAAGGGCATGGACAACTCGAAGCGTCGTGCGAAGCTCCTGCTGGAGGCCGAGCTCGCCGCGATCGGCGAGCGACTGCAGGCCGAGGCCAGGGTGCCGAGCGCCAGTCTGGCGGGCGGCGACTTCCTCGACCTCGCCCAGGGCCTCGAACAGCAGGAGCTGGCGCGCCTCAGCGCGTCCCGCCTCAGTGAGCGGGCGAAGCGCCTGCAAATCGCGCTGAGCCGCGTCTCCGATGGCGAATACGGCATCTGCGCGGAGTGCGGGGCGTCGATCGCGTCGGCGCGGCTCGGTGCCATTCCCGACGTGACCACGTGCGTGGCGTGTCAGGAACGGCTCGAGCGCGCCGCTCACTGAGCCCACGGCGCGACGGGTACTACTGATCAACCTGCTCGTGGTGTTCGACGGGCTTCCCGCCATTCGCCGGCATGAGGCCGGCAGCACCGAACAGTTGCTGGCCGCGGCGGGATTCCAGACGCGACCCGCCGACAATCCCGAGCGGGTCCACGACCTCGCCGTCATGCCACCGCTCAAGATCGTCGCGCGAAACCAGGACAACGACGTCAGGTACACGTTCGCGGACCCGTACAAGTGCCGCTGCCTCTACGTCGGCGGATCCAAGGAGTACCTGGCCTATCAGCGCCTGGTGACGGAGCAGCAGATCGCGCAGGAGCGGCTCTGGGCCGAGGAGGACAGGATGAACTGGGGCCTGTGGGACCCGTGGTACTGGCGATGAAAGTCCTCGGGTTCGGACTCGCGCTGATGCTGATGGCCACCGGGGCGTCGGGCCAGGATCAGCGGCCACCGGCGCCCGAGGCGTTTCGCGTGCGCTGGCAGCAGGAGACGGACCCCGTGAGCCCGCGGATCGAGGGGCGGGTCCATAACGACTCGCGGTTCCGGGTCACCGACGTGCGACTGCAGGTGGACGGCCTCGACGCCGGCAGCCGCCCGGTAGGCCGGACATTCGCGTGGGCGTTCGGTGACATCGCGCCCGGCGAAGACACGTCCTTCGTTATCGAGGCGGTGCCGGGCGCCGTGACTTATCAAATCACTGTCGTCTCGTACGATGTCGTGTCAGGGCCGATGCCTCTCGAAGCTCGCTGAAGCAGGACACCTCAGGAGATAGGTGAGACACCGATGAATCGATGGAGATCGCCGGTCTTTGCGGGAGCAGTGTTACTCGGCGCGGCCCTCGTGACACCGTGGCCAGCCCGATCTGTCGCGGCCGAGGGCGAGCCGCCGGTCGCGAATCAGGAGTCCGGGCCCCGACTTGCCGATCGCCTCTTCCGCGTGGAGTGGACGGCGGGGGGCAGTGGCCAGACGGAGTCTCGGATCGTCGGGTACGTCTACAACGACTCCCGGCAGGATGCGGTGAATGTTCGGCTTCGGATCAGCGAGCTCGACGCCTCGGGCCGCACCATCAGGAGCGTGATCAAGCCGATGGGAGATCCCGTTCCGGCGCTGAGCCGGGCCTCCTTCGACCTCGAGATGCCGGGCGCGAGCCCGTCGTACCGGGTGGCCGTCGAGTCGTTCGGCCTCATGGATGATCCATGGGCGACGAGGACGACGGAGCAGCTCCTGGCGGCTGTCGGCTTCCAGATGAAGCTCGCCGATACGCCAGAGAAGCTCGCCAATCTGCGGACCCTGACGCCGCGGAGGACACTCATCCCACAGGCGCAGGACGACCGCGTGTACTACATCTATGCTGACCCGGATCTCTGCGAGTGCCTGTACGTCGGAACCTCCGCACAGTACCAGCGGGCGCTTCAGAAGAGTCTCGAGACCGACCAGTTGATCGCAATCCAGCAGCAGCCCATCGTGTGGGGCTTCTGGGGAACGTGGCCCGGGTTCTGATCCGCTGAGGACAGCCAGTCGTTGTTCAGGTATTGCTCGCCGGTAATCCGTTATAATTCAGACGGATGGTCGACTCGGCGCGCCGGCGAGTGCTCATCGTGGACGATGAACCGTTGGTGTTGGAGATTCTCAGCGAGCACTTCGAGATCGACTACGACGTGGAGATCGCGCTCAACGGTGTCGATGCGCTCAACGCGGTCCGTCGCCAGCGACCCGATGTGGTCCTCCTCGACGTCAAGATGCCCGGCATGAGCGGCGTCGAGGTGCTGAAGGCCATCAAGCAACTCGACGATTCGATCGCCGTGATCATGGTCACCGCCAACGAGCAAGTGGCGCTCGCCGCCGAAGCGCTCAAGAGCGGCGCCTTCGGTTACGTGCCAAAGCCATTCGACTTCCGCTTCCTCGACCACACCCTCACCGCCATCCTCAACCGTCCCACGGGTGATGACAACACCGCTCACGGGAAGGGGTCGGTGTAACGTCTCGAGCCGTCTTTGCCGATGACGTTTCCCGTCATCCGCGTGCCGATTTGGTCTCGGGAGGGTTGGGGAGACGCTCGGCGGTTCGTATTCTTTGTCGACACTTGGCCTCGCCGTTCGAGAGTGGTATCGGCCTTGCTCCGATGGCGCGGCATGCGAACGACTCGATCACGCCTATTGTTCATCATCCTCCTGCCCGCGTTGCTCCTCGCCTGGTATGTCGGCGACATCCTGGGACTGGAGGGGTGGATCGCCTGGCTCGCGAACCAGCCGGGCGTGACGACGGCGTTTCAACATCCGGAGAGTGGCCGAAGCGATGCGCTGACCACACTCATCTCGTTCTCGCTCTTGACGCCCATCGCGCTCTGCCTCCTGCTGGTCATCCTCGTGCTGTTGGTGAAAGCGCTCGAGGCCGTCTTCGTTCCCCTGCGGGTTCCGATGTGGCTGTCGACGCCGGTGGTCGCGGGGGCCTTCATCTACGGCATGTACACGACGAGCCCATCATGGCTGCCGATGTCGCTCTATGCTCTCGGTATCGTTGCGCGCGCCTACCTCGTGTACTCCTACGGCCAGGTGCCGCTGCCGCACTGAGCGGCACGCTTCACCGGTCCGTACCTCGCCGAGCACCCGTGGACGCCGATGGACGACGCATGCGCCTGCATGGAGTTTGCGAATCTCTCGGGGTCCGACCGCCATCCCACTGCGCAGGAGGAGCCGCAACATGAGTCCGAGCCGGGATCACGAAGTGGCCGAGACGATCCACCTGACCGAGCAGAACTTCGATGAGGCGCTGGCCGCAGCCCGGGTCTCGTGATGGTCGACTTCTGGGCGGCCTGGTGCGGTCCGTGCCGGGCGATCGCGCCGGTCCTCGAGCAGATCGCCGAAGCCTCGGAATCGTCGACCGGATCGTCGGTGCGGTACCCAGGGCGCTGGTGCAGGACGTCGTGAACGCACGAGCCGCCTAGCATGCGAATCGCCGTGCTCGGATCGGGCGGGATCGGCGGATATTACGGCGCGCTTCTCGCGAAAGCGGGGCACGACGTCTCGTTCGTCGCGCGTGGCGCGCACCTGGAGGCGATGCAAGGACGCGGCGTCGAAGCGATCGGCTCCGTCGTTGGCGCCGGGGCGGTGCTCGTGGGCGTGGTCACGGGCGGTCATTCCTCACATGCAGCGCCAGGGCGGCGGCTCGATCGTCAGCATCGGTTCGGTCCTCGGCCTGAAGGCCGCCCTCGCGTTTCCGGTCCACCCGTACGCCGTGGCGAAGGCCGGCGTGGCGATGCTCACGAAGACGATCGCCGTGCATTACGCGAAGGACGGCATCCGCTGCAACGGCTGACGGACCCCGCGGTGCGAAAGGCGATGGAGGGTCGAGTACCGCTCGGTCGGCTCGGCAGGCCGGACGAGATCGCCCAGGCCGTGCTCCATCTCGCGTCGGATGAGGCTGCGTGGACGACCGGGGCGATCCTGACGGTCGACGGCGGAATCATGGCGCAGTAGGCGCTCGCCTGGAAGGACAGGGCGCCGGGCTGTCGTTTTACGTCACCGTGGTGACCACTCGGCACATACCCGAGCCCAGCCTCGTCGACTAACCCGCCGACTTTGCTGCTCGTGCGCCGTGGCGCGGCCTTTGCTGCAGACCCCACGGCAGCATCCATTCCCGAGGTCCTCTCAACCGGAGGCGCTGCGTGATAGAACGCCGTCGTTGGCCGCGCCGGCAGGTCGCTTGGTCAGCACGGCTGTTGATCGGCGGCGGGAAAGCGATCGCCGCCAAGGCGATGGACGCCAGCCTCCACGGACTGCGACTCGCTCTGGGCGAGGACGCTCTTGCCTCTGGCGCGATTCGTCACGGCGAGAGCTGCGCTGTCGAGGTTCACGTCCCGCACAGCGAAGCAAGGTTCGTCCGGCAGGCCGAAGTTCGTCACGTCAGCGAGCATGGCATCGGGCTGATCATCACCGAACCCCTGCCGGCGGTGCTCGTGCCGTCGCTCAGGGAGACGGTGACCGATACGACGGCCGCATCGCCGCCGGCGAGCAACGGCGACAGGACCTCGATAATGTTGCGACTGCGGTCACTCGCCTTGGCGCTGCGCCGGCGCTGAGCGTCCACCGACCTCATGGGAGTCATCCGCGCGGCGGCGCCGATCGATCAGCGGCTCAATGCCGACGCGGCAAGATGCTCCAGGTATCTGAGATCGAAAGGCTTCGGAAAATAGCTGAAAGCCCCGCACTTGATGGCCTCCGCCGCGAGGGAGGTATTGGCCTTCGCGGTGATCGCGATGACCGGGACGGTCGGGTCGAGCTGCTTCATCGCCTTCAGGACGTCCATCCCGTTGATGCCCGGCATGGCGATATCGAGGAAGATGAGATCGGGATGCGTGGCGCGGACCAACTCGAGCGCCCGCCTGCCGTCGCGGGCCGACGTGACGTCATAGGTCGTCGCCAGGTGTTCCTGAAGAATGTCGATGATGTCCTGCTCGTGATCGACCACGAGGATCCTTCGCCGGGGCGACTCACTCGCGGGCATTGGTGGCCATCATACCCCGATGGCCGAGGTGTGCGGGGAGTAACTCGGCGGCGGGCTGGCCGCCCACGATAGAGTTTCGGCGACCCTCCGCCATGACCGCTCCCCCACAGCGTCCTCTCGAGGGCCTGACAATCCTCGTCGTCGACGACCACCGCGATACCGTCGACATGCTCCGGGAGTACCTCGACGCCGCCGGTGCGACGGTCGTCGGCGCCGATGGTGCCAAGGCAGCGCTCGCGTTCGCGCAGGCCCATGCGCTCGACGCCGTTCTCGTCGACGTCAGGATGCCCGGTGAAGA
Organism: Candidatus Rokuibacteriota bacterium; assembly: GCA_003220335.1. Taxonomy (GTDB): domain Bacteria; phylum Methylomirabilota; class Methylomirabilia; order Rokubacteriales; family CSP1-6; genus AR12. The sequence continues at coordinate 5,231 of QHSB01000233.1, read as the reverse complement.
CGGGCACTGGTTCCTGCGAACCTTGAGAGCCTCGCGGGTGCTGGGCGTGGCGCAGATGCCGGTGTTCGCGATCAGCGGGGAGCGTCACGATGCCCCGCCGTCGGACAGCGGCTTCGCGGGCTACTTTCTCAAGCCGGTTGACCTGGACGTGCTGGTCGCGACGCTGTCGCCGCTACCGCGCCGAAGCCTCTGATCTCACCGCGTGAGTGATGGCCGCCGCCGCCGGCACGGAGCTGCCCTAGATCGAGGGTCCGGCCGCCGAGGCCACGCCGACAGGCAGCCCCCCGTGCGCGGTCAGCCGGCCCGACCAGTATTTATATGTACCCGCATGAACCTGCCGCCCGGGTGGAGCCGTCTCAACGACACGACCACAGCAGTGTCGAGGAGGCCGAGAGATGAGCCATCGCGGCGCTCGGATCCACACATGACGATCGCGGCTGCCGGTGCCGAGGTCGCCCGGTCAGGGGCGGTCCCGCGCCTCGACCCCCGGACCCGGATGCTCCTGGAGGCCTCGATCCCGGGCACCCTGCTGCGCCTCGCCGCTCCGAACGTGTTGGTGATGCTGGTGCAGGCGGCCGTGGGACTCATCGAGACGTACTTTGTCGGCAAACTCGGCACCGACGCGTTGGCCGGCGTCACCCTCGTTTTCCCGGTCCTGATGCTGATGCAGATGATGTCGGGCGGCGCCATGGGCGGCGGGATCTCGTCGGCCGTCGCCCGCGCCCTCGGCGCCGGCCGCCGGACCGATGCCGACGCGCTGGCCTTCCACGCCCTCATCATCGGCGTCGTCTTCGGGCTGGGCTTCACGCTCGCCGTCCTGGGCGGCGGTCCGTGGCTCTACGCGGCGATGGGCGGCCGCGGGGCCTCGCTGGTGGCGGCGCTGACCTACTCGAACGTCATCTTCTCGGCGGCGGTCCTGGTCTGGGTGTTCAACTCTCTCGCCAGCGTGATTCGCGGCAGCGGCAACATGGCGGTGCCCGCCATCGTGACGTCGGCCGGGGCCGCGGCGTTGATCCCGCTCTCGCCCTGCCTCATCTTCGGGTGGGGCCCGTTCCCGCGCCTCGGGGTTGCCGGAGGCGCGGTAGCGGTGGTGGCCTACTACCTGGTCGGAACGATCGCCCTGCTGCTCTACCTTCTATCGCGGCGCAGTGTCGTGCGCCTGTCGGCGCGTGCGCTGGCCCTTCGCTGGCCGCTGTTCCGCGACATCCTGCGCGTGGGAATCGTTGCCGCGCTCGTGACGGTCACGACGAACCTCACGATCGCGATCACCACCGGTGTGGTCGGCCGCCTGGGACCCGCCGCGATCGCCGGCTACGGCACCGGCGCACGCCTGGAGTATCTCCTGGTGCCCCTCGTCTTCGGCTTGGGCGGTCCCCTCGTGGCCATGGTGGGCACGAACATCGGAGCGGGCCAGCGCGAACGCGCGTTGCGCGCCGCCTGGACCGGGGCAGCGATCGCCACCGGGCTTTCGGAGGCCATCGGGCTCGCGGCGGCGGCGGCACCCCGTGCGTGGCTTGGCCTCTTCGACCGGGACCCCGCCATGCTCGACGCGGGGTCACGGTATCTCCACGCCGTCGGTCCCTTCTATGGCTTCTTTGGGCTCGGCCTGGCGCTCTACTTCGCCTCGCAGGGCGCGGGCCGCGTGCAGTGGCCGCTGCTCGCGAACCTGACGCGGCTGGCGATCGCGGCGGGCGGCAGCTGGCTCGTCCTGCACTCGACCGGCGACCTGTCGCACGTCTTCCTCGCGCTGAGCGTCGCGCTGACGGCGTTCGGGCTGATCAACGCGGCAGCGGTGGCGGCGGGCGTCTGGTTCGGCCCGATCCGATGGCCCGTGCTTCGCCACGTTCACGCGCCCGCCCGGCATTCGATCTGATCCGTGGCCTGCGACGAAGCGCTACGTCCACGGCCGCATCTTCGGGTCGATGCCGCCGAGTCGATCAACCTTGACGCGCACGATCAGGCGCTTCTCGCCGGGTTGGCGGTACGGGTACTTGTCCACCCCGAGGAACCGTTTCGCGAGTTTGTCGGCGTGGGCGTCGGCTCCGGTCTCCGTCACCGTCGCGGTGCCGTTGAGAAGGAGATAGGACTGCGGTTCGGTACGATTCTGAACCGAGATGATGATCCGAGGGTCGCGCTGGAGGTTCTGTGGCTTCTTGCGCCCTTCCGCCGTGTTGAACAATGCCTCATTGCCCTCGACGTCCATCCAGACCATCGTCACTTGCGGTCGCCCATTCGGGTTGAACGTGATGACGTGACCGTACGCCTTGTCCTCCAGCACTTTCTTTACCGACTCCGGCAACGCGATAGGCATGACGCCCTCCAGGCTCAGGGTTTGGTTGTGGATTCTTCTCCGGATGGCCGATGGCGGGTCCGACGCACTGCTCATGTCGACTCCCTCCGTCACCATTGGCGCTCGAACCGTCACGCCGGGCACGTGAGCCGGCTCGCGGTCAGCCTCCGAGGCCCTTCGCCTTGTAGACCGGCGTGGCCCGAGGGCCGGAGAGGAACTCGATCAAGGCGTTGGCGGCGCCGGGTTCTGGCACCCCGGTAGCGAGCCCGACCGAGAAGATGGTGACGGTCTGGAGCTCCGCCGGCAGTGGGCCGACGACCTCGACGCCAGGCACGGCCATGAGCTCGGGAATCTGCGCCGCAGCGAGATCGATCTCGCCCGCCGCCAGCATCTCTCCGGCTTTCGTGCCGGTGTCCTTGTACTTCGCCCTGACCTGGTCGGCGATCCCGAGTCGCTCGAGGACGCGGGCGAACGCCACGCCCGAGGCGCCCTCCCGCGAATAGCCGACCGACTTCGCGGCGAGGACCGCGGCTTTCAAGGTCTCCGGCGTGCCGATGTCGGGCTTGGGCGCGCCGGCCTTCACCGCCACACCGACGCCGGACCGCGCGACGTCCTTCTTGCTGTCGGTCACGACCTTCCCCTGCTTCGTCAGGTCGTCGATGATGGGAGCCGTCAGGATCAGCACGTCGGCCGGCGCGCCCTCCAGGAACTTCGTCTTGAGGACCGCGGCGAGGCCGTAGGTGACGACGACCCGATGACCGGTGGCCGCCTCGAATTGCGCGAAGAGCTCCGGCGTGGCCGGTTGCATCCCGACGGTGCTCAGGACCTTGATCTCGGCGGCCTCGGCGTGGGCCGATGCCAGAAGAGCGACGAGCGTGAGTCCAAGCCATGTGGCGAGCGTGACACGCGCTCTCATGCATTCCTCCCAGGGACGCGGGAGCCGGGAAACCCGGGGCGCCTCTCGTTCCCCTACTTTGCCAGGGCGTCGCGCATACGCGCCAGCGCCGACCCGTAGATGTGCTCGGGCCGCACCACCATCGCAACGCGCTTGTCGGTTGCCGCGATCCGGTCGTACTGCTCCCAGTCCGCACTGCGCCGCCGGGTGGTGGCGCTGAAGATGTGACGCCGGGCCACTCGGAGTATCTCAGGATCGCTGTTGCCGGAATGGACGAGCTCGGCTTTGCCCTCGAAGACCAGGAACCCTGACCACCAGTCGACGTGCGACACCAGGACGGAGCACCGAGGATCGCGCACGAGATTCTTGAACTTCGCCCGCGTCTCCGTAATCGAGATGCCGACGCCACCGTCACGCGGGTACACCGTCACGATGCTGAGCTGCGGCATACCGTTACGCCTGAACGAGGTCAGGACGCCCTGGGGATTGTCATGGAGGAACTGCTCGATCTGAGGCGGCAATAGGGTCGGCGTCGCCATGGCGTGACCTACCGCAGCGCGCCGCGATGGGAGAAGCGCGTCTCCTGGCTGGTGATGAACTCGAGCAGCGCCGCCTGCCCGCCCTCGGTGGCCTTACGCGCTCGGGCGAAGGCGCCGGCGATATCCTCGGGCCGCTCGACTCGTTCGCTCCAGCCGCCCATGGCGCGCCCCAGATCCGCGTAGCGTCCACCGATGTCACGTGCGCCGTACTTGTCGTGCGAGACGACGAGGTGTGGGATCTCGATGGCCATGGCCGAGTTGTTGAGGACGACGGTGAGAATGGGGATCCCGCATCGCACCGCGGTCTCGAAATCGAGCCCGGTCATGCCGAAGGCGGCGTCGCCCATGAAATTGACGCAGAACTTGTCGGGGGCGGCGAGCTTGGCGCCGATGATGAGGCCGAGCCCGGTGCCGAGCGCATGCGACTTGCCCCAGCCGAGATAGCTGCGCGGCGGGACGGCCCGGTAGAACGGCAGGAGCTGGTCGCGCGGGCTCCCCGAGTCGTGCGTGACGATGGCGGCGCGCGGGTCGACCGTGCGCATGAACTCGGCGATGACCCGATAGGGGTTGATCGGGACCTCCGCCGAGCCGAGCGTCGGCGTCCACTCGGCGAGCCATGCCGCGCGCGCGCGCTCGAGCTCGGCGCGCACCTTCTCCCGCCCGGCGGGGCGACCTCCCAGGGCCTTGACGGCCTCGATGAACTGCCGCAGCACGAGTCGCGCGTCCCCCAGGAGCGGGTAGTCGGCAGCGTAGTTCTTGTTGAGGTCGCGCTCGTCATTGGTGGCGTGGATGAGCGTCTTGCCGGCCGGGATACTGGCCGCCATCCCGTGGCGCGTGAAGCTACACCCGATGCCGAACACCACGTCGGCCTCGCGGAGATACTGCACGGTGTGCCCGGTCACGGCCGGGCCACCGGTGCCGAGCGCCAGGGGGTGATCCTCGGGGAACGCGCTCTTGGCTTCCATCGTGGTCATGACCGGAGCCTGGAGCAGGTCGGCCAGCTCGAGCAGATCATCCGACGCCTCGGCGTACAGCACGCCCTGGCCGGCGTGAAGCACCGGCCGCCGCGCCTCGCGAAGCACGCGCGCGGCAGCCTCGACCTCGCGCACGTTGGCGCCGGCCGCCGTCACCTTCACCGGCCGGTACGCCTCGATCACGGCGTCGGGCACGTCTTCATTCAGGATGTCCGCAGGGATTTCGACCATCGTCGGGCCCGGACGGCCCATGCGCATCAGGCTGATGGCCCGACGCATGACGTCCGCGACCTGAGTGCCCACCGTGATGGTCTCGACGGACTTGGTCACCGACGCGTACGTGCGCGCCGAGCTGAAGAGAGGGAAGACCTGCGCACGGTCGCGCGGGTGCCCGAGCGGCAGCAGCAGCATCGGCGTGGAATCGGAGTACGCGGTCGCCACGCCCGGGAAGGCGTTCTCGGCGCCGGGGCCGTACTGCATGCAGAAGACGGCGAGCGTCTTGCCGTTCTTCACCCGCGCATAGCCGTCGGCGA
>QHSB01000179.1 GCA_003220335.1 Candidatus Rokuibacteriota bacterium | reverse complement strand
AGGCCGAGCGCCGCGACTGCTGAAACAGCCACCACGGCTCGGAAGAATGTCCGTTTCATCTTGCTACCTCCCAACGACACGAAGCGAGCGGCACTGACTCCGATCACCAAGCGATGCGATCCTCGTCCTGTCCCCCCTTCTCGCCTGCACGACGACACAGCGGGCCGGCGGCGGGCGTCAGCCGGCGCTCAGTTGGGTGGAAACTCGTGCGGCCAGAACTTCACCCCGACCTCTCTGATCTTGTCGGCGGCTTCCTGACCGAGCGGATGCGCGATGCGCATGTGCTCGTCGCGCCCGTCATCGAACATCTTCAGCACCTCGACCGCGCCCCGCTCGAAGAGACTGACGGCCGCGGTGTAGTCGTCATGGGCACCCCGTAACGACGGCGGCGGCTCGAGCGCGCGGAGCTGGCCTTCGGCGCGTCGAAAGGTCGTCAGCGCCTCGTCGACCCTGGCCTTCAGTTCCGCCTGTTCTAGATCCTTCGTCACATAGAAGATCTGACCGAGGGTCATGCGGGCTGAGCTTCGCTCGACCGCACCGTGGATGGGCCACAGCGCCTGGATGTAGGTTTCCTCGGCGCGGGTGAGCGGCGGCCGCGACGGCGCCGTCGGGCGCGAGATGGCCGCGGCGACGAGCCGGCGCGATGTGGCCTCGCGCTCGATGGCGACGATGACGATACCGACGAGGACGAGCAGGACGGCCGCGATCACCACGAGCTTACGGCGGGAAATCTTCGAGGAGCGCGTCTCCACTACCGGCATCATTGCCTCGCTTGTGCGGCTACGGTGCGCACGCTACGCTATTCCGCGTCAAATCCGTTGTCAATCCGTAGTCAACGGAAACCGTGGACATTGGACTGACCTATCTGGACGTCGCCTGCGCGGCGCGCAGCATTCCAAGCCACCCGCCGAGATCGGTGTACCAGACGTTATTGGCGCGGTCCACGGCGACGCCGAACGGGCGCGCATCGGGCCGCGGCAGACGAAATTCCGTCACGCGGCCATTCCGCAGCCGACCCAACCGCCCACTTCGGAGCTCGGTGACCCACACGGCACCGTCGGGCGCCACGGCCAGCGCGGTCAGCCCGGGTGACGGTGTAGGAATTACGAACTCGGTGAACCGGCTATCGGCGAAGCGCCCGATCTTGCCCGCTTGCTGCTCGAGGAACCACACGACACCGGTGGCATCGACGGCCACGTCACCGAGCCCGCTCCCACGCGTCGGCACGTCGAACTCCGTCATCTGGCCATCGCCGGCGATGCGCGCCAGCCGGTTCGCGTCCGGCAACGTCGCCCAGACCGTGCCCCGCGGCTCGACCGCGACGCCCCAGGGAGCGGCGCCCGCCGAGCGTGACGCGTGGCGCGTGAACACGCCGTCTTTGAGCCGGGTGACGCTGGCCGTGGTGGCGTCGGCGAACCACACCGCGTTGTCGGGACCGACGGCCAGCCGGCCGAGCCTGACAACGCCCGTCGTCAAGGGGAACGATCGGATGCTGCCGTCGGGCGCCATCCGGGAGACGGCGCGGGCCGGCCCGTCCGTGAACCAGACGTTGCCGGTGGCGTCGACGTCGAGACCGAGGCTTTCGAGATTGTACGTGTGCTTGGAGACGCGCTCGAGTCGACCCTGGCGGTGCACGCCGAGCGCATCGGACATCTCGATCGTGAACCAGACGGCGCCGTCGCGGGCGATCGCGATGGCCGCCGGGATATCCGTGCGGCGCAGCATGCGGTGCTCGACGAATCCGGAGTCGCGCCACGGCCCCCAGACGAAGGCGAGGACGGCGGCGACGATCACGAGGACCGCCATCGTCAGCCACGCATAACGACGCCACGCGGCCATCATCGTGGCCGGACTCATCGAAGCGGCTCTGCTCGATAGTGCCGCCGCAGCCGACGCACGGCCGCGACGCCGACGGCGCCGAGCAGCATCAGCAAGGCCGCGGCGCCGAGGAGGCTCGAGGCGTCGATCCGCTGCCACACGGCGGCGCCTTCGACCGCGCGGCGCCACAGCTCCGGATACGGCGTCACGCCGAATCCCGCGTACAGCCGTGCCGGCTCCGACGGGTCGCGCACGAGCGGCCCCGCCTCGAGGTGCGCGGGCAGGTTGTCGACCAACGGCACCCAGCGCTCGCCGCCGTCGCTCGTGCGGAAGATCCCACGATCGGTCGTGAGGACGACCACGTCTCCCGTCGCGCTTATTCCACGAACCGACGCGTTGGCCTCGGGCAGCGGGCGACCCGCCGGCCGCCAGCTCGCGGCGCCGTCATCGCTCCTCAGCAGCCGGTTGCCTCGCGCCGCCCAGAGCCGCGTCGCGCCGCCGGCGTCGTCCCCGAGCGCCTCGACGCCGTCCGCCGTCGCCTCTCGCTTCACCCAGGTCTGTGCCCCATCCTGACTCGACCAAATGTGGTCCTCGACGACGACGTGCACGACGTCGGGCGGACCGGGGATCACGAGCATCGAGGTGACCGGCGCGCCGGGAAGGCCGGCGGCGGCATCGGACCACGAGGCGCCCCAGTCATCGGTGCGTGCGAGCCCCGTCCAGCCGGCGAGATAGGCGCGACCGGGGGCGGCGCCGCGCGCGATGGCGCGGGCGGGCATGGCGCCGCGCGGAGCCCGCGTCGGCCGCCAGTCGTTGTCCGCGTCACTCCGGAAGATCTCGGAGGCCGTTGACACGAGCGCTTGCCGGCCGTCACCGGCAAAGGCGGCGGCGAAGACGGCGCCGACCATCACGTTCGGGGCTTCGCGGCTCCAGTCGCGCCCGCCGTTGCGCGAGCGCAGCAAGCCGGTGTCGGTCGCGAGCAGCAGGTGATTGTGGTCGGTGGGGCTGACGGCGAGCGCGATGGCGGCCGTCGGGTACGTGCCGGGGCTGGCGAGAAACCACGTCGCGCCGTGATCGCGTGACCGGAACAGCCCACCCCAGGCGCTCGCGTCGTGCGCGGCGACGGCGCTCGACCACAGGAGGGCGACCGCCGCGAGGACGGCGATGACGCCCGACTTCACCGTCTCACTTGGGCGTCCAGACGGCGTGGCCCGTGAACAGGCCGCTCACGAACCCGATGTGATAGACGAGAAACAGCCCGAAGCCCAGGCTCAGCAGACCGGACGCCACCCGAAGGTGGCGCTCGACGTGCGTCAATCGCCTGGAGGCGTACGCCATCGGCGCCGCGATGACCAGGGTGATGAGCATCATTCCCACGATGGTGCCGAAGCCGAAGAGCACGAGGTACGCCATCGCCCATCGAGCGTCGCCGATGGTCGTGAGCACGAGGAGCGCCACCGCCGCCGAGCCGGCCAGGCCGTGGACCAGGCCCACCACGAGTGGGCGGACGATCTGGTAGACGCCGAGCCCGCCGAGCCGTCGATCGAGCCAGGCTTGCGGCGTCCGTTCCTCGGCATGCCCGTGATCCTGCGGCCCGTGTCCGTGCCGGTGACTGTGCACGTAGTCGCCGTGCCGGTGCGCGTGAGCGTGCGGCGCGGTGCTCCCGCCGAGCTGGTCGCGAACCGTCTGGATGAGTCCGGTGAGGTTCCACAGCCCGAGCACGACCAGCATGAGGGCCACCGTCATCTCCATCGTCAGGCCGAGGGCGGGCGGGATCACGACGCTGAAGACGACGATCGCGCCGCCGACGATGACGATGGTCAGGGTGTGGCCGAGCCCCCACAGGCCGCCGATCAGCACGCCCCCGAGCAAGGTCCGCTGGCGCGTCACGATCGTGCTGACGGCGATGATGTGATCCGCGTCCGTGGCGTGGCGCATTCCGAGGAAGAACCCGAGCGCGATGAGCGAGAGCGCGGTGATCATGTCCGCCTCACCTAGTGGAACGCCGCGACGCTTCGCCAGGCCGTGACCGTCAGACCGAGGCCGACGGCGACGATCAGCAGCGCGGCCGCCGTCTGCAGCCAGCCCACCCAGCGTCCGCTGAGCCACGTCAGCACGGCCGCTCCCACGCGCGCGGCCACCACGCCGACGACGACCAGCACCGACGCGAAACCGATGCTGAAGACGACGACCGTGAACAGCCCCAGCACCAGCTTGCCGCTGGCGAGGGCGGCGAGCAGGAGGGCCAGCGCGCCGGGGTCGGGGAGAAGACCGCCCGCGATCCCCAGACCGAGCAGGATCGGCAGCCGCGGGCGGTTGACGGCATCGAGGTCGACGCGGTGACTGTGCCGGACGCCCCAGCCGTGACTGTGCACGTGATCGTGGCCATGCCCATGGGCGTGGGTGTGGCCCCCGTGGGCGTGCTCGTGCTCGTGCTCGGCGTCGTGTGTGTGCGCGTCCTCGCCGGCCGACGCGAGCGACAGCTGAGTCCGGAGCATCCACAGCCCGATGCCGACCACGAGCAGGGCCGTGGCGACGCCGAGGTAGGCCTCCACACGCTGCGGGACCAGCCAGGCCGACCCCATGGTGGCGAGCACGGCCACGAGGATGATGCCGCTCGTGTGCGAGAGCGTGACGAAGATGCCGAGCACGAGCGCGTCCACCGGACGTCCACGGGCGCCGACGATGTACGCGGCCGAGATCGTCTTGCCGTGTCCCGGCGTCGCCGCGTGGACGGCGCCGAGCCAGAAGCTGGACGCGAGATAGAAGATGGTCTCCGTCACGCGGCGAATCCTACGCCACGGTGACCGCCGAGCGCAATCGACGGCGAGGGCTCGTAAAATAGCCGGCAGCCGCCATGAGAGCCGGCCGATGAACCGCGCGACGCTCATCATTTCCCTCGGCCTCGCCGTCGTCGTGGCGCTGCCCGTCGCCGTCTACGTCGGGGACGCTCTCGTGCTGCGCTACCGCATCGGGCGCGGCGGGGCGCTGGAGACGATCAGC
>QHSB01000178.1 GCA_003220335.1 Candidatus Rokuibacteriota bacterium | reverse complement strand
CCGCACTTCGGCTACCGGCCGTGCTGGTGGGTGCGGCGCACAGGCGGCGTGAAAGTGATATAAGAGACGGCGGTTCGTGCAGCGCCTCTTCGCGTGGAGGATCGTCATGGAACCCGCCCGGATCTCACGCCGTGATCTCATCACCGCCGGCGCCGTCGCCGGCGTCGTCGCGCTGACGCCCCGCGCCGCGCGCGCCCAGCCCAAGCCCGCCGAGCCGCCGAGCGTGATCACCACGCCGCCGCGCGACTTCGGTCCCAACGCGCCACCGAACGTCTACTTCGTGGACCCCGACGTCCTCACGGTCGACCCGTCGTTCAACGGCCTCCGCCAGGTCAACGCGCCGATCCAGCGGCTGTGGACGGGGGCGCTCTGGTCCGAGGGCCCGGCGTGGAGCGGCCAGGGCCGCTACCTCGTCTGGAGCGACATCCCCAACAACCGGCAGATGCGCTGGCTCGAGGACGATGGGCGCGTGTCGGTGTTCCGCATGCCGTCGAACAACAGCAACGGCAACACGTTCGACTTTCAGGGCCGCCAGCTCTCCTGCGAGCATCTCACGCGGCGTGTGGTGCGCTACGAGCACGACGGCTCGATCACCCTGATCGCGGACGCGTACTCGGGCAAGCGGCTCAATTCACCCAACGACGTCGTGCCGCATCCCGACGGCTCGTACTGGT
>QHSB01000177.1 GCA_003220335.1 Candidatus Rokuibacteriota bacterium | reverse complement strand
CTACCAGACGTGGATCTTCCCGGGGGAGCGGCCGATGTTCGCCCTCCTCGGTGTGCGCGGTCAGACGATCCTCGTCGATCCCACCAGTCGTCTCGTTATGGTCCACACCGCAGTCCGCAAGCAGCCCTCCAGTCCGGGCCCCAGCGAGCTGGGCGCGCTCTGGCGGACCGTCGTGAGCGCCCTCGGCACCTGACCGAAGCTCTCGCCGGCCCTGGTGCCGGCAGGGTTGCCTGAACGGCCGTCGGGCCATCCGCCGCGCGGTCACCGACCGAGGTCATCGTGAGAACAGTCTGCGCGGATAGGGCGGGGGGGGGCGGCAGGCCTGGCCCCGTGAGGGCCGTGTTTCGGGTATCGCGTCGGACCCGGCTGGCAATCGGTGCTCGCCCACAGGCGCACCGTACTGTCGATTTGCGTGCCCGAACGGGGCCAGGCCTGCCGCCGCCCCCGCCCGGGCCCCGAGCGGCTAGTTCTCGACGAAGGCCTTGAGGTTGCGCCCGCGCAGCGGATGGCGCAGCTTGCGGAGCGCCTTGGCCTCGATCTGCCGGATGCGCTCACGGGTGACCGCGAAGCGCTTGCCGACCTCTTCCAGCGTGTGCTCGCCCTCCTCGCCGATGCCGAACCGGAGGCGGAGGATCTCCTTCTCCTTGGGCGACAGCGTGGCCAGCGCGCGCTCGACCTGCGTCGTGAGGTCCTGACCCAGCAGCGTGTCGTTCGGCGAGCCCGCCGACTTGTCCTCGAGGAAGTCGCCCAGCTCGCTGTCCTCGCCGATCGGCGTCTCCAGCGATAGCGGCTTACGCGACGACTCGAGAATCAGTCGCACCTTCTTGGCCGGCACACCGGTGCGCTGCGCCAGCTCCTCAGGCGTGGGCTCCCGGCCCATCTCGTTGACCATGTTGCGGTTGACCCGTGAGATGCGGTTGAGCGTCTCGACCATGTGCACCGGGATCCGGATCGTGCGCGAGTGGTCCGCGATGGCGCGCGTGATGGCCTGACGGATCCACCACGTCGCGTAGGTCGAGAACTTGAACCCGCGCCGGTACTGGAACCGGTCGACGGCCTTCATGAGGCCGATGTTGCCCTCCTGGACCAGGTCGAGCAGCGACAGGTCGCTGCCGAGGTAGCGCTTGGCCACCGAGACGACGAGGCGCAGGTTGGCCTCCATCAGCTCACGCTTGGCCTGACGCACCGTGCGGTCGCTTGCCTCGGTCTCGGCCAGCAGCGTCTGCAGCTGCTTGCGCGGCAGCCCCGCCTCCGACTCGAGCCGCTTGAGCTCCTTCGCCAGCGCGGCCGTCCGGTTGCGGCGCGACTCCTGGGCGAGCGCGTCGATTCGCTGGCAGAGCCGTCGCACCTTGCCGACGAGATCGTCGATCAGCGCCGGCTTAAGCGGCATGTCGGCGACCGTCTTCTGGATGCCGGCGCGATGGGTCGCGATCTGCTTCTGGACGTTGGCCCGTCCTGCGGCGGAGCGGCGCTTGTCGCCGAGCGACTCTTCGAGCCGCGCGATTTTGCGCTCCAGGCGGCGGATGCGGCCGAACGCCAGGAGCACGGGGCGGATCTCTTTGGCCTCCAGCTCGCCGCCCTCGGGCAGCACGATCACGTCGTCGGCGGCGATGTCGTTGTGCCGGAGCCGATCGCCCACCTCGAGCAGAGTACGGACGGCCATCGGGATGCCCGCGAGCCCGCGGCGCAGCGCGATCTGACCGACCTCGATGCGTCGGCCGATCTGGACCTCCTGCTGTGCGGTTAGCAGGGGGACCTTGCCGATCTCCTTGAGGTACAGGCGGACCGGGTCTTCGCCCTTCGCCGGAAGCGGAGTGAGGGCCTCCTCCGGGACAGGCTGGATCTCCTCGTCGTCGTGGATCGTGGCAGGCGGCGTCTCCTCCTCGGTGGCCAGCGCGGCCGCGGGAACGAGGTGCTCCGCCTCGTTGCTGTGATTCTCGTGTGTCTGCTCGCGAAATGTCATGGTGTCACCGGCTCTTGCGTTTGCCTGTATGATGCTCGTCTCCCCTCGAGCGGTTCATTTCGTTCGGGGAGGCTTCAAGAAACAGGCCAAGGATTCCCAAGTTTTCCTAAGCGGTTGTAAGACCTACGTCTACGCCGCGCCATGGGACCTTAGTCCAAACAGTTCGATGGGAATTTCTCTTCATGTATTCAGGTCTTGATTGCTCTGCTATCCTTTTTTGGCCCGGGCATTCGCGGGACACCGAGGTCATTGCTGCTGGACGCGGGCCCGCCAGTGGTCTCTCGATCGGTCGAGCGTGTTCTACAACATGACTGCCGCCGAAGTCCATCCTCCGCGCGCCATGAAGGAACCTCCGTCACCGGGTTGCGGGTTCCCCGAAATCGGGCTCATGGCCGCGTCAAGTTGACTTGGCTCGGCGGGCGAGGGTAGAAGCGAAGAATGTCCACAGTCGCGCCGAGCGCCAGTTATAGCCTGACCGTCCGCGTGGCGATCCAGAATCGGCCCGGCATGCTGGGCCGCGTGGCCATGGCCATCGGTGACGCCGGCGGCGACATCGGTGCCGTGGACCTGGTCGAGTCGGGCCGCGACCACATCCTCCGCGACATCACCATCAATGCGCGGGACAGCATCCACGGCACGCAGATCGTCAACCGGCTCAAGCAGGTGACCGGGGTCCGCGTCGTCAACATCTCGGACCGGACCTTCCTGATGCACCTCGGTGGCAAGATCGAGATTCAGAGCAAGGTGCCGATTCGCACCCGTGACGACCTCTCGATGGCGTACACGCCGGGCGTGGCGCGCGTGTGCCTGGCGATCAAGGAGGACCGGCACCGGGCGTTCTCGCTCACGATCAAGCAGAACACCGTGGCCGTCGTCACCGACGGCACCGCGGTTCTCGGGCTGGGTGACATCGGCCCCGAGGGGGCGCTGCCGGTCATGGAAGGCAAGGCGATGTTGTTCAAGGAGTTCGCCAACGTGGACGCCTTCCCGATCTGCCTGGCGACCAAGGAGCCGGACAAGATCGTGGAGACGGTGAAGTACCTGGCGCCGGGGTTCGGGGGAATCAACCTGGAGGATATCGCGGCGCCGCGCTGCTTCGAGATCGAGGAGCGGCTGCGCAAGGAACTGGACATCCCGGTCTTCCACGACGACCAGCACGGGACGGCCGTGGTCGTGCTCGCCGCGCTGCTCAACGCGCTCCGGATCGTGAAGAAGGACCTCAAGAAGCTCCGCGTGGTGGTGACGGGCGTGGGCGCCGCCGGCACCGCGACCATCAAGATCCTCCTGTCGAGCGGGGTCCGCGACATCATCGGCGTGGATGAGCACGGCACCATCTACCGCGGCCGCACCAGGGGCATGGATTTCATGAAGCGCTGGGTGGCCGGCGCCACGAACCCGCGCCAGGTGAAGGGGCGGCTGGCCGACGCCATGGCGCGCGCCGACGTTTTCATCGGGCTGTCCGTCCCTGGCATCCTGAGTGTCCGCGACCTCAAGCGCATGGCGCGCGACCCGATCGTGTTCGCCATGGCCAACCCCGTGCCGGAGATCCAGCCGGAGGTGGCCCAGAACCACGTGCGCGTCATGGCCACCGGCCGCTCCGACTACCCGAACCAGATCAATAACGTCCTCTGCTTCCCGGGCTTCTTCCGCGGCCTGCTCGACTCGCGCGCGCGCACGGTGAACGACGAGATGAAGGTGGCCGCCGCGCGCGCGATCGCCGCCTGCGTCGGGCGCTCGGAGCTGAGCGAGGAGTACATCATCCCGAGCGTGTTCAACAAGGCGGTCGCCCCCGCCGTGGCCGCGGGTGTCACCCGCGCGGCGCACGCCACAGGCGTGGCGCGCCGCCGACGGCACACCGACCTGTCGGTCATCCCATCGTGACGGGCGCATCGGGCGCGGGCCACGGTCGGACGGACCCGGGCATGCGGCACCCGCTCCAATGCTCGGTCGTCATCCCCGCCTACAACGAGGCGCGCCGGCTGCCACGCTATCTCGACGAGGTCGTCTCGTATCTTGTCACCCGGGGCGAGCCGTGGGAAGTGGTGGTCGTGGACGATGGCTCGACCGACGCCACCTCCGACGTCGTCCGGGCGATGACGGCGCGCTATCCGCAAGTGAGGCTGCTGCGTCAGGAACCCAACGCGGGCAAAGGGGCGGCGGTGCGAGCCGGCATGCTGGCCGCCCGGGGGAGCTGGCGGCTCTTCGCCGACGCCGACGGCGCCACACCCATCGCCGAGTGCAAGCGGCTGGAGGCGGCCCTGGCCGCCGGCGCGGACGTGGCCATCGGCTCGCGGGCGATGGCGGCCCCCGGCGTCGTCGTGCGCGCCCGGCGCCATCGCGTGGTGGCGGGACGCCTCTTCAATGGGCTGGCCGAGCGGCTCGGTCTCGCCGGCATCGCGGACTCGCAGTGCGGGTTCAAGGCGTTCACCGCCGCCGCGGCGGCGGACCTCTTCCCGCGCCTGGCGACGACCGGCTTCGGCTTCGACGTCGAGCTGCTGCTGCGCGCCCGCGCGCGCGACTGGCGTGTGATCGAGGTGGCCGTGAACTGGGAGGACCAGCCGGCGAGCAAGGTGGGCGTCCTCAGGGACGGCCCGCGCATGCTGTGGCAGATACTGGCGGCGCGCCGCCGCGTCGCGCGTGAGGAGCGGAGGCGGTGACGGGCGGCGTCGCGCGCCGTGTCCGCGACATCGAGCCGTTCCTCGCCGTCGAGGTGGCCGAGCGCGCGGGCATGCTCGAGCGGTCGGGCGTCGACGTCGTGCATCTCGAGTACGGCGAGCCGGACTTCGAGGCGCCGCCGATGGTGCGCGACGCGCTGGAGAAGGCGCTCAAGGACGGCCGCGCGCGCTATACGCACAGCCTCGGCCTCCTCGAATTGCGCGAGGCCATCGCCGAGCACTACGCTCGGGTCTACGGCGTCAGCGTCTCGCCCGACCAGGTGCTGGTGACGCCGGGGACCTCGCCCGCGATGCTGCTGCTCTTCGGGCACCTGCTCGATCCGGGCGACGAGGTCGTGCTCTCCAACCCGTACTACGCGTGCTACCCGAACTTCATCCGCTACGCCGACGGCGTGCCCGTGGAGGTCGGCGTGACCGAGGCGGACCGGTTCCAGTACCGCCCCGAGGCAATTCGCGAGCGGCTGAGCCCGCGCACGAAGGCCATCGTGATGAACTCGCCCGCCAATCCGACGGGCAGCGTGCTGGCGCCAGAGCGCATGGAGGCGATCGCCGGCCTCGCGCGCGAGCGTGGCGTCGCCATCGTCTCGGACGAGATCTACCACGGCCTCACGGAGGGCGGCCGCGACCGCTCGATTCTCGAGTTCACCGACCAGGCGTTCGTGCTCAACGGGTTCTCGAAGGCCTTCGCCATGACCGGCTGGCGGCTCGGCTGGATGATCGCCCCGCGCGAGCACGTGCGCGCGCTCCAGACGGTGTACGGCAACTTCTTCATCTCGACGAACGAGTTCGTGCAGTGGGCAGGTGTGGCCGCGCTCCGTGAGGCCGCCGACGAGACCGTCCGGTTCCGCCGTATCTTCGCCGAGCGGCGACGGGTGATGGTCGATGGCCTGCGGACGATCGGCCTCGGGGTCGGCTTCGAGCCTGAAGGCGCCTTCTACGTCCTGGCCAACGCGCGGCGCTTCACATCCGATTCCGTCGCCTTCGCCTACGAGATCCTCGAGCGCGCCCACGTGGCGGTGACGCCGGGCGCCGCCTTCGGGAGCAACGCCGAGGGTTATCTGCGCTTCTCCTACGCCTCGTCGGTCGAGCGCATCCGCGAAGGGCTGCGGCGCCTCGGCGACTTCCTCGCCGCCCGGTGAGTGCCGCCGAGTGCCGGACCTGCCGCGGCGACCGGCCGCCGGCCGAGACGCTCATCGCCTCCTGCGAGCCCCACTGGCACCTGGTGCTGCCGCGGGCCGACAACGCCGTGCCGCGGCTGCCCGTGGGGACCCATGCGCACGAGCCGCCGGCGCTGTCGTCCGCCGAGCAGCGCGCCCGCATTTCTGCTATCCGCGCCCGCCTGAGGCCATGACGCCACAGGTGACGCCGGGCGCCGCCTTCGGGAGCAACGCCGAGGGTTATCTGCGCTTCTCCTACGCCTCGTCGGTCGAGCGCATCCGCGAAGGGCTGCGGCGCCTCGGCGACTTCCTCGCCGCCCGGTGAGTGCCGCCGAGTGCCGGACCTGCCGCGGCGACCGGCCGCCGGCCGAGACGCTCATCGCCTCCTGCGAGCCCCACTGGCACCTGGTGCTGCCGCGGGCCGACAACGCCGTGCCGCGGCTGCCCGTGGGGACCCATGCGCACGAGCCGCCGGCGCTGTCGTCCGCCGAGCAGCGCGCCCGCATTTCTGCTATCCGCGCCCGCCTGAGGCCATGACGCCACAGGGGGCGCCGGGCGCCGGCCGCGAGTGGGCGCTCGTCGGGGCCGCGTGGCTCGTGATCGCCGTCTGTGTCGCGGTCTGGCTCGCGATCGACACCCGGCCACCGGAGTGGGACCACGCCAACCACCTCGAGCGCGCCGTGGCCTGCGCGCGTGACCTCGCGGCCGGCGACTGGCGCACGATCCTCGAACGCTCGTCGTTCTACCCGCCCGTCGTGCCGTGCGCCGCCGGGCTGCTCTACCGAGTCCTGCCGACCGATGTCGCCGCCGCGCAGATCGTCATGCTGCTCTTCCTCGGCGCGGGCATGGCCGCGACGTACGCGCTCGGCAAGGCACTCGCCGACGGCACGGCCGGCGTGGCGGCCGCGTGGATCTTCGGGACGGCGCCGTTCGTCATTTTCAGCACGCTGCGCTTTCAGCTCGACCTGCCCCTGGCGACGATGGTGGCGGCGGCGCTCACGATGCTGATGCGTACCGACGGCTTCACGCGCGTGGGCGCCTCGCTGCTGAGCGGTGTCGTGTTCGGGGTCGGCATGCTCACCAAGCCGCCCTTCGCCGCCTACCTGCTGCCCCCGGTCGTCTGGCTGCTCGTCCGCGAGCGCACTCGTCGCGCGCTCGGCCACGCGGTGCTGGCGGGGCTGGTGGCCGCCGCCGTGAGCCTGCCGTGGTACGGCCCGCGCTTCGCCGGGATGCCGCGGCAGATCGCCCTCCGCGCGGTGACGCACGCGGCCGAGGAGGGCAAGCCGCCGACGCTCTCCGCCGCCGCGCTCGCGTTCTATCCGACCTGGCTGCCCGTCCAGCTGGGCGTGCTGGCGACTCTGCTGCTCGTGGCGGGGATCGTCCTCGCCCTGATGCGACGTGACCCGCTCAGCGTCGTGGCGTTCCTGGCGCCCTTTGCGCTGTTCATGCTCCTGCGCAACAAGGATCTGCGCTACACGCTGCCCGTCCTGCCGGCGGCGGCCGCCCTCGCGGGATTGGCGGTCGCCGCCCTCGGTCCACGCCTGCGAAGCGTCGCGCTCGGCGCGCTGGCGGTCGTCGGCGGCGTGCAGCTTTGCGCGGTCGCGTGGGCGGTGCCGCCGCCGGGGATGCTGCCGGGACTCGGGGTGCCGTGGGTGCTGGGCAGCCCGCCCGTGCAGAGCGATTGGCGCCAGCGCGACTTTCTCCGCATCATCGCGCAGGACCGCGCCGGCCGGCCGGCCACGGTCAGCGTCGTGCCCAACGACAACTTTTTTTCCGTGAGCAACTTCCGCTACTACGCCGTCCGCGACGAGCTGCCCCTGCGGCTCACGCGCCCGTGGGACGGTGAGCCCCTCGGCATCGATTACATGCTCCTCAAGACCGGCGATCAGGGGCCCGACTTCAGTGAGGCGAAGAGCCGCCGCGTCATCGAGCGGCTCGCGCGCGATCCCGCGCTCGCGCGCGCGTATCCCGTGATCGCGGAGTTTCCGCTGCCCGACGGCTCGACGGGCATGCTGCGCGCGCGCCGGCTCACGGAGGCCGCGGCGGGGACGCCCGAGGCGCTCGCCCGCAAGCTCGAGGCGGCGATGCGCCGGCGGCTCGGCGAGGTGGCGCGCGACGTGGACGGTCTCGAGATCCGGCTGACGTACGACGACGCGATCGCGCACGGCCGCGTCCAGCGCCTGGAGGTGACGGCGCGCATG
>QHSB01000176.1 GCA_003220335.1 Candidatus Rokuibacteriota bacterium | reverse complement strand
TGACGCCCATGTCGTGGGTGATGAGCATGATGGCCATGCCGAGCTTGGCCTTGAGCTCGTTGAGCAATTCCAGAATTTGCGCCTGGATGGTGACGTCGAGGGCGGTGGTGGGCTCGTCGGCGATCAGGAGGTTCGGGTTGCACGACAGGGCCATGGCGATCATGATGCGCTGGCGCATGCCGCCCGAGAGCTGGTGCGGGTATTCCTTCACGCGCCGCTCGGCGTTGGGAATGTGCACGATCTTCAGCATCTCGACGGTCTTGTCCATCGCGTCGCGCCGGCCCAGGCCCTCGTGCAGGCGGATGGCCTCCGCGATCTGCTCGCCCACCGTGAACACCGGGTTCAGCGAGGTCATCGGCTCCTGGAAAATCATCGCGATCTCTTTGCCGCGGATCTTCCGCATCTGCGACGGGGACAGGGTCAATAGATTTTTGCCGTTGTAGATGATCTCGCCCTGCACGATGCGCCCGGGCGGCTGCGGGATGAGCCGCATGACGCTGAGGGCGGTGACCGACTTGCCCGAACCCGACTCGCCGACGATGCCGAGCGTCTCGCCCTTGTTGATGTAGAGGCTGACGCCGTCGACGGCGCGCACGACGCCCTCGTCGGTGAAGAAGTGTGTCTTGAGTCCCTTGACTTCGAGGAGCCGTTCGGCCATGGAGCCTCCCGTTCGCGCTACCAGCGACTCGTCAGCTCGCGAAACGCCTCGAGCGCCCGCGAGGTATCTTCGGCGTCCACGTCCTTGTGGGTGACGCAACGGATGGCGGCGGGGCCCATCGCGTGGACCTTCACCTTGCGGGCCGCGCAGCCCTTCACGAGCTCGTCGGTGGCGGCGGGGCCGCGCTCGACGCGCACGATGACGATGTTCGTCTGCACGCTCGCGAGATCGACCCGCAGGCCCGGCAGCTTCGCCAGCCCCTCGCCGAGACGCCGCGCGTTCGCGTGGTCGTCGGCCAGCCGCTCCACCATGCGCTCGAGGGCGACGATGCCGGCGGCGGCGAGGATGCCGACCTGCCGCATGCCGCCGCCGAGCATCTTGCGCCAGCGGCGCGCGCGCTCGATGAAATCCGCGGAGCCGCAGATGACGGAGCCGACGGGCGCCGCCAGCCCCTTGGACACGCAGAAGGTGACGGAGTCCACCTGGCGCGTGAAATCCCCGGCCGGACGCCTCAGCGCGACGGCGGCGTTGAAGAGCCGCGCGCCGTCGAGGTGCACGGGCACGCCCGCCTCGTGGGCCACCGCGGCCACCGCCGCGATCTCCTCGGGCGTGCAGCAGGTGCCGCCGTGACGATTGTGCGTGTTCTCGATGCAGACGAGCCCCGTCTGGGGCACGTGGATGTTCGGGCCACGCACCGCCTCGCGCACCTGCTCCGGGGACAGGAATCCGCGCTCCGTCTTCGTCGGTCGCATCTGCAGCTGCCCGATGACGGGGGCGCCGGCGACCTCGTTGTTGAACACGTGCGAGTCGAAGTCGAGCATGACCTCCTGGCCGGGACGCGTGTGCGTCACGACCGAGACGAGGTTGCCCTGCGTGCCCGAGGTGACGAAGAGCCCGGCCGGCTTGCCGAGCCGCTGCGCAGCGAGCGCCTCGAGGCGGCGGACGGTCGGGTCCTCGCCCCAGACGTCGTCGCCGACCTCGGCGCGCGCCATGGCCTCGCGCATCTCGGGCGTCGGCTGCGTGAGCGTGTCGGACCTCAAGTCAATCACGTCGTGTCCGGCCATCAGCCTCTCTCTTTTTCTAGGCTCGCCTCGGAGGGCGGGGCCCCAGCCCCGCGACGTCCTGCGACTCGCACTACCGTTGGGCCCTCAGCCGCTGCGCGGCGCGCTTGCCGAATTCGGTGTACGAGTAATCGTTCGCGACCTGGCGCAGCAGCTCCACCGCTTCCTTGTCCCGCCCCTCGCTGAAGTTCACGTCGGCGAGCAGCGAGAGCGCCTCCGGGATCACGGGCGCGCGCGGATATTCCTTGATGACCTTCTCGAGCCGCTGCCGGGCGCCGCCGGGGTTGCCCTGGTTCATGTAGTAGGCGGCCACCCACACTTCCTTCTGCGCCAGCCGCCCGCGGCACACCTCGATCTTCGCGATGGCGTCGGTCGCGTAGCGGCTCTCCGGATACTCCTTCACGAGCTTCTTGAACTGCTCCATCGCCTTCTGCGCGAAGGCCTGCTCCTGCTCGATCGGCTTGATCTGATCGTAGTAGGACATCGCGAGCCGGAACTGGACGAGATCGGCGATCTGATGGCGCGGATAGAAGGCCAGGAACGCCTCGAACTCCGTGGCGGCCTTGTCGAAGTCGGGCTCGCGATAGAACGACTCACCGATCAGGAAGCGGGCGCGCGGCGCGTACGACGAGTTCGGGTGGCGCTCGACGACCTTGCGGAACTGCTCGCGTGCTTCCGGATACCGCTTCTTGTCCAGCTCCGACTCGCCGATCTGGTAGAGCTCCTCGGGTGGCAGGATCGGTGTCGGCTGCGGCTTCATCCACGCGCAGCCCGCCGTCGTGAGGAGCACCAGGAGGAGGAGGGTCCGCGCCATCGTGGGCAAAGGATATAGCATATTTCCCGGCCGAAAAATCCTTTGACTTCCGTGGCCTGGGCCGGTATCACGAGTATCGCTGGAGGCCCAATGGCGCTGCCCCGGATGATCCGCGTCCGTCAGACCTTCCCCCGCCCCCGCGTCGCGGACATTCCGCGCGCCGTGGCCGCCACCCTCGGCGAGGCCGCCCTCCGGATCAAGCCCGGCGACACCGTCGCCGTCGGCGCCGGCAGCCGCGGAATCGCCAATATCGGCACGATCGTCGGCGCCACCGTGAAGTGGCTGCAGGACCTCGGCGCGCGTCCGTTCGTCTTCCCCGCGATGGGCAGTCACGGCGGCGGCACCGCCGACGGCCAGCTCTCGGTGCTCGAGCACTATGGCATCACCGAGACCACGATGGGCTGCCCGGTCCGCGCCACCATGGACGTCGTGCAGGTCGGCGAGGCGCTCGGGTTGCCGGTGTGGCTGGACGCCTACGCGGCGGAGGCGACCTGGATCGGTGTCGTCAACCGCGTGAAGCCGCACACCGACTTCAAGGGCTCGATCGAATCCGGCCTCTTCAAGATGATGACGATCGGCCTCGGCAAGTGGAAGGGCGCGCTGCAGTACCACCGCGCGAACGTCAACCACGGCTACGAGACGGTGATCACCGCGGTGGGCCGCGAGATGCTGGCCAAGGCCCGCATCGGCTTCGGCCTCGGCATCGTCGAGAACGGCTACGACGAGACGGCCCACGTCGAGGCATTCTCGCCCGAGGCCCTGGAGTCCGGCGAGCGCCGGCTGCTCAAGAACGCGCGCGAATGGATGGCGCGCCTGCCGTTCTCACCGATCGACGTCCTCATCGTGGAGGAGATGGGCAAGAACATCTCCGGCGCCGGCATGGACACCAACGTGATCGGGCGGCCCTCGAATCCGCACGAGCCGTTCCCGGCCGATCCGAAGATCCTCTGGATCGTCGCGCTCGACCTCACCGAGGACAGCTACGGCAACGCCGTCGGCATCGGCAACGCGGACTTCACCACGCGGCGGCTCGTCGACAAGATCGACATGAAGCCGACGCTGATCAACGCCATCACCGCCTGCGCGCCCAACGGCGCGAAGGTGCCGCCGACCTACGACACCGATCGCGAGGCGATCGAGACCGCGCTGTCGTGCATCGGGCTCACGCCGCCCGAGCGCGCGCGGGTGATTCGGATCAAGAACACGCTGATGCTCGGCGAGATCGAGGTCTCGGAAGCGTTCGCGGCCGACCTGGCCAGGCGTCCCGATCTTACGCCGCTCGGCGACCCGACTCCGCTGCCCTTCGACGTTGCGGGGCGGCTGGCGTCGCGCTGAGGCGCGGGGTGCGCCCCCGCCGCTCGTAGCGGCGCCCCCGTGAGCTTCGGAGGCCGCCGCCTCGTCCTCACGCTCGCCGCCGCCGCCGCGCTCGCCGCCGTCATCTGGGGCGCCGTCGTCTGGTACCAGGGTTCCACGCGCGTCACCACCGATGACGCCTACGTCGAAGGGGTCATCGCCCCCGTGAGCGCCAAGGTGTCCGGCCACGTCGTCGAGATGCTCGTGCGCGACAACCAGGCGGTGAAGCGCGACGATCTGCTGCTGCGCGTCGACCCCCGCGACTTCGAGGCCCGCGTGATGCAGGCGCGGGCGGCGGTGGCGGTGGCCGCGGCGAATCTGAAGGCCGCCCGCTCCGAGGTCCCGCTCGCCCGCGACATCACGCGCGCGCAGACGGACGAGGCGCGCGCCAACCTCGAGGGCTCGCACGTGTCGGTGAAGTCCGGCGAGGCCAACGTCGACGAGTCGCGCGCGCGGCTCGAGGCGCGGCGCTCCGCCGTGGGCGCCGCCACCGCGGAGGTGGCCGCCGCCGAGTCCACCGTCCGCAAGACGGGCCTCGAGATCGAGCGCATGCGGCGCCTCATGAAGAACGACTACGTCTCGCGCCGCGAGCACGACGACGCGCAGGCCGCGTACGAGAACGCCGTGGCCATGCACGAGGCGGCCCGGCGCCGGTTGGCCCAGACCGAGCAGGAGGTGCAGCAGGCGCAGGCGGAGCTGGCCGCGCGGCTGCACGCGGTGGACGTGGCCAAGCAGAAGGTGGCGGAGGCGCGCGGCACCGTCGCGCGCGCCGAGGGCCAGCAGGGGCAGGTGACGGTGAAAGAGGCGGAGGTCGTGCGCGCGGAAGCGGCGCTGAAGCAGGCGCAGGCCGACCTCGCGCTGGCCGAGCTGCAGCTGGCCTACACGGAGGTCAAGGCGCCCGCCGACGGTGTCGTCTCCAAGCGCACCGTGGAGCTAGGACAGGTGGTGCAGCCGGGACAGCCGCTGCTCGCCATCGTGCCGCTGCACGAGGTGTTCGTGCTTGCGAATTTCAAGGAGACGCAGCTCGCGCGGGTCCGGCCGGGGATGCGGGCCGACGTGGAGATCGACGGGTTCCCGGGCAAGGTCTTCCACGGCATCGTGGAGTCGATCAGCGCCGGCACCGGCGCGCGCTTCTCGTTGCTGCCGCCCGAGAACGCCACCGGCAACTGGGTGAAGGTCGTGCAGCGCGTGCCCGTGAAGGTGCTGCTCGACCAGAAAGAAGTCGGCAACCCGCAGCCGCTGCGCGCGGGCATGTCGGCCGTCGTCACCATCCGTCTGCGCTGAGGGCGCCGCCGGCGACGGCGGAGCTGACCCGCGGCGTCGCCGGCGGTGGCGTCGCGCGCCGGCCGATCAGCGCTCACGGAGCAGGGCGCGCACGTCGAGCCAGGCCTGCCGCTGGTCGAAGAACTCGAGCCCGTAGATCTCGCGGACGCGCCCCGCGCGGTCGAGCAGGTAGACGCGTGCGGGATGGTTCAGCTCGCCGTCGCCCCCCCGGCGCGTCCACTCGTCCCACGCGTGCAGCACCGGGGTGAGGCGCGACGGCTCGTCTCGCAGGAACCGCCAGGACGTCCGGTCCGCCCCGAACCGCTCGGCGTACTGGCGGAGCCGCTCGGCGGTGTCGCGCTCCGGGTCCACGGTGATGCTGACGAGCACCGGCCGCTCGGCCGCCGGCAGCGCGACGGCGTGGCGCTGGAGAAGGGCGAGCCGCGCCGTCAGCAGCGGCCAGGCTGTGAGGCAGCGTGTGTAGACGAACGAGACCAGCGCGACGCGGCCACGCAGATCCGCCAGGCGCACGACGCGGCCGCTTCAATACCCCTTGCGCTTGTCGATCAGCGCGAGC
>QHSB01000175.1 GCA_003220335.1 Candidatus Rokuibacteriota bacterium | reverse complement strand
CTGGTTCAACACCATCGAGCGCGTGGAGATCGTCGATCCGCACACGGTGCGCTTTCACACCAAGGTGCCGGATCCCGCCATGCCCGCGCGCATGACGCTCATGTACCAGCTGGCACCGAAGTACGTGGCCCAGGCCGGCGACGTGCAGGCCAACCTGAAGCCCGTCGGTACCGGCCCGTTCAAGTTCGTGGAGTGGCAGAAGAACGAGCGCATCGTGGTCGAGGCGAACGACGCGCACTGGAGCGGCAAGCCCGCCGTGCGGCGGGCCACGTGGCGGCCGATCCCCGAGCTGGGCGCGCGGATCGCGGCCCTGCAGACCGGTCAGGCCGACCTGATCGTGAACGTCCCGCCCGACCAGCTGCAGGCGCTCGCCTCGACCCGCACCGTACGCACCGAGAAGACGCCGAGCTGCCGCATCATCTACTTCGGCATCGCGCAGATCAAAGGCGGGCCGCTGGCCGACCGGCGCGTGCGCCAGGCGATCAACCACGCGGTGGACGTGCAGGGCATCCTCGACAGCGTGCTCCTCGGCAACGGCAAGCGCATCAACTCGTCCATGCCGCCCAACGTGTGGGGCTACGATCCCTCGATCCCGCTCTACGAGTACAACCCCAAGAAAGCCAGGGAGCTGCTGGCCGCCGCCGGCCAGACGAACCTGTCGCTGACGCTGCAGGCGCCCAACGGGCGCTGGGCGATGGACAAGGACATCGCGCAGGCGGTGGCCGGTCAGCTGACCGAGAACGGCATCAAGACCAGCGTGAAGATCATCGGCGAGTGGGGCAGCTACGTGCGCTCGGTGCTCGATCACAAGACCGAGGACATCTTCATGAACGGCTGGTGCCTGCCGAGCCTGGAGCCGGACCACTGGGTGACGCCGAACCTCCAGACGGGCGAGCCGGTCTCGCAGTACAGCAATCCCGAGGTCGACCGCCTCATCGCGCAGGCGCGCGCGGAGATGAACACCGACAAGCGCAAGCAGCTCTACGGCCAGCTCCTGCGCCTGATCCACGACGACGCGCCCTGGCTCTTCGGCTACCAGCAGATGGACATCTACGGCGTCAACAATCGCCTCAAGTGGACGCCGCGCGGTGACGAATCGATACGACTGACGGAAATCGCGTTCTAGTGATCGAGGCGCGCCACGGCTTTGCCGGGGCGCGACGAGCGCTGGGGGGTGTGGGGGGCCATGTCGGGGCCCCCCACGTCTAATGGCCGGGTACGTCGCGCGGAGGCTGGTGCAGAGTCTCGGGGTCCTGCTCGGCGTGTCGGTGATCGTGTTCGGGCTGCTGCATCTGACCGGCGATCCGACGCGGCTGCTCCTGCCGCTGGAGGCGCGCGAGGAGGACGTGCGCCAGCTGCGCGCGCTGCTCGGCCTCGACGACCCGCTCTGGCTGCAGTACCTCCGCTTCCTGGGCAACGCCGTCCGCGGTGACTTCGGGCTATCCTTCAAGCACCAGCTGCCGGCCCTCACCCTGATCGTCCAGACGCTGCCCGCCACGCTGCAGCTCACCGCCGCCGGGCTCGGCCTGGCCCTCCTCGTGGCCGTGCCCGCCGGCATCCTGGCCGCGCTCAAGCGGAACTCGGTCGTGGACGCCGTCTGCTCGGTGGGCGTGCTCCTCGGTCAGGCGATGCCGGTGTACTGGCTCGGGCTGCTGCTGATCATGGTGTTCGCGGTGCGCCTCGGCTGGTTCCCCGCCGCCGGCCGCGACGGCTGGACCTCGCTGGTGCTGCCCGCCACGGCGCTCGGCGCGTTTTCCATGGCGCGCATCGCGCGCATGGCGCGCTCGAGCATGCTGGAGGTGCTGGCGCAGGACTACGTGCGCACGGCGCGCGCCGCCGGCATCCGGGCCTTCGTCGTGACCTACAAGTACGCGCTCAAGAACGCGGCGATCCCCCTCGTCACCATCATCGGTCTCGAGTTCGGCATCCTGCTCGGCGGCGCCGTCATCACCGAGACCATCTTCGCGTGGCCGGGCGTCGGCCGTCTCGCCGTCGACGCCATCTTCAGCCGCGACTACCCGCTGGTACAGGCGATCGTGGCCGTGCTGGCCACGCTCTTCGTGGTCATCAACCTCGTCATCGATCTCGTCTACACGTACCTCGATCCGCGAATCGTCTACGTGCGGGGCGGGCGGTGAGCGTCACCGCCGAGGCGGTACTGCCCGTCGCCGCCCGGGCGCGCCGGCGGGTGAGCTTCCGCGCGGTGTTCGGCCTCAGCGTGCTGCTCGTGATCGGCGGGGCGGCGGTGTTCGCGCCGCAGCTCGCGCCGTGGGATCCCGCGCGGCAGATGCTGACGAAGCGCCTGCGGCCGCCGATGTGGCAGGAGCGCGGCCTGCGCGAGCACCCCCTCGGCACCGATCATCTCGGCCGTGACATCCTGAGCCGCATCCTGCACGGCGGGCGCATCTCGCTCGGCGTCGGGCTCACCGCGGTGACGCTGTCGGCGCTGATCGGCGTGACCCTCGGCCTGCTCGCCGGCTTCTTCGGCGGCCGCGCCGACGCCCTCATCATGCGCGTCGTCGACGTCTTTCTCGCCATCCCCTACATCCTGCTGGCCATGGGCGTCGTCTTCGCGCTGGGGCCGAGCCTCCTGAACGTGATCCTCGTGATGGCGGTGACCCGCTGGGTTCAGTTCGCTCGCATCGTCCGCGCGGACGTCCTGTCCATCCGCGAGCGCGAGTTCGTGGCCGGCGCGCGCGCCCGCGGCAATCGCGCGCTGCGGCTGCTGCTCCGTCACGTGCTGCCGAACGCGCTGACACCGATCATCGTGGTGGCCACGCTCGAGCTGGCCTTCATGATCATCTACGAGTCGGCGCTGTCCTTTCTCGGTCTCGGCGTGCAGCCGCCGACACCGACCTGGGGCTGGATGCTCTCGGACGGACGCAACTACGTCGCAACGGCGTGGTGGCTCGCCACCTTTCCCGGCCTCGCCATCATGCTCACGGTGCTCGCCGTGAACCTGCTCGGCGACTGGCTGCGCGACACGCTCGACCCGCGGCTGAAAGTCTAAGTGGCGCTGCTGGCCGTCGAAGGGCTCCGCACGCAATTCGCCACAAGCGGGGGAACGGTCCGCGCCGTCGACGGCCTCAGCTTCGCCATCGAGCGCGGCGAGGTGCTGGGCCTCGTCGGCGAGTCCGGCTGCGGCAAGAGCGTCACCTCGCTGTCGATCATGCGGCTGGTGCCCCCGCCCGGCCGCGTCACCGCCGGCCGCATCCTCCTCGACGGCGACGACCTCCTCGACAAGGACGCCGAGGCCATGCGCCGCGTGCGCGGCGCGCGCATCGCCATGGTGTTCCAGGAGCCGATGACCGCGCTCAACCCCGTGTTCAGCATCGGCGACCAGATCGCGGCCGCGGTGCGCGCGCACGAGGGCGGCGGCCGCCGCGCCGCCTGGGAGCGCGCGGTCGAGATGCTCGATCGCGTCCAGGTGCCGTCGCCGCGCGAGCGCGCGCGGGACTATCCGCACCAGCTGTCGGGCGGCCTGCGCCAGCGCGCCATGATCGCGCTGGCGCTGGCGCCGGGGCCGCAGCTGCTGATCGCCGACGAGCCGACCACCGCGCTCGACGTGACGATCCAGGCGCAGATCCTCGACCTGCTCCGGCGGCTGCAGGCCGACCGCGGCATGGCCGTGTTGCTGATCACGCACGACCTCGGCGTGGTCGCCGAGCTCTGCCACCGCGTCGCCATCATCTACGCCGGACGGATCGTCGAGATGGCGCCCGTGGCCAAGATCTTCGAGGAGCCGCTGCATCCCTACACCCGAGGCCTGCTGCGGTGCCTGCCGCACCCGAGCCGCTTCGGCCAGCCCCTCTCCTCTATAGAGGGCGCGCCGCCGGACCTCCGCCAGGCAGGCGCCGGCTGCCGGTTCGCGCCACGCTGCCCCCTCGCCCTCGAGAGCTGTCGCCGGGACGAGCCCGCGCTGGACGAGCGGCGGCCGGGACACTTCGTGGCCTGCCCCGTGGTCTCCGTGTGATGGCGCCGCTCGTCGAGGTGCGCGGACTCGAGAAGCGCTTCACCGCCGGCGGGGCCTGGCTACGCGGCCGCCGGCGCGTCATCCAGGCCGTCGACGGCGTCAGCTTCGCCATCGAGCGCGGCGAGGTGCTGGGCCTCGTCGGCGAGTCCGGCTGCGGCAAATCCACGACGGGCCGCCTGATCCTGCGCCTCATCGAGCCGTCGGCCGGGAGCATTCGCTTCGAGGGCCACGATCTGACGGCGCTGTCGCCGCCGCGGCTGTGGGCCACGCGGCAGCGGATGCAGATCGTCTTCCAGGATCCGTTCGCCTCGCTCAATCCGCGCATGCGCGTGGGCCGCATCATCGCGGAGCCGCTGGCCATCTACGAGCGCGCCGATGCCGTCGAGCGACGGCGGCAGGTGCGCGAGCTGCTGGAAGTGGTAGGCCTCGATCCCGCCTTCGCCGAGCGGTATCCGCACGAGCTCTCCGGGGGGCAGCGCCAGCGCATCGGCATCGCGGCCGCGCTGGCGTTACGGCCGAGCCTGATCGTGGCCGATGAGCCGGTCTCCGCGCTCGACGTCTCCGTCCAGGCGCAGGTGCTGAACCTCTTGATGGACCTGCGCCGTCGCTTCGGCCTCACCTACCTGTTCATCTCCCACGATCTCCACGTCGTGCTGCACATGTCCGACCGCGTGGCCGTGATGTACCTCGGCGAGATCGTCGAGATCGGTCCGCGCGACGCGCTGCACCGCGCGCCCAGGCATCCGTATACGCAGGTGCTCCTGTCGGCGGTGCCGGTGGCCGATCCGACGCTGCGACGCGAGCGCATCGTGCCGAAGGGCGAGGTGGCGAGTCCGCTGGCGGTGCCGGCGGGCTGCCGGTTCCACCCGCGCTGCCCCTTCGTGTTCGACCGCTGCCGCATCGAGCGCCCTCTGCTGCGGAAGGTCGGCGCCGGCCACGAGGCTGCGTGCCATCTGCACGACGGCGACGGCTGAGGGCTCGCCGCCCGAACCTCCTGGGCAAGCCTCCCGGCTCCGGGCGTTCCTCCCGACCGTGGGTTCGCGAGTCGAAATTTCAACGGACAGAGATTCGGTGGCTTTCGCCTGTGCGGCCTTGGCATTCCCATTGCGCTGTGCTGCCGGTATGTTATTCCCTGAGATCGTCGCCGCCGCGCTGATGTTCGGCGCCTCTGCGGTCGTGTCGCTCGATTCGCCACCGGCCAAGCTGGCGCGCTACACCTACCTCCGCTGGCAGCGGCGACGCCGGTCCCGCCGTTCCTAGGAGCTTCTCGGAGTATCGAGGGGTGCCACGGCTTGGCCGGGGCGCCCGAGCGTGCGCGGTTTAGAGGAGCGACCCGGCTGTTCCGGGGCGCTCCGAACGCTGGGGGTTTAGAGGAGCGACCCGGCTATGCCGGGGCGCTCCGAACGCTGGGGGGTTTAGAGGAGCGACCCGGCTA
>QHSB01000284.1 GCA_003220335.1 Candidatus Rokuibacteriota bacterium | reverse complement strand
AGTCGTCCCGCCGGCGATTGACGTCGACGAACATCCGCGAGAACGGCGTGGCCAGCACGGTGGCGCCGTGCTCGTGCAGGTCGGCATAGAGGTCGCCGACGAAGGTATCCGCAAATCCGTAGGCGAAGGTCTCGAACGACGGCTCGCGGTAATCGTCGCGGGTGATGTGGGGCAGGGGCTCGGTGCCGTAGTGGGGCACACTGACCAGAATCGGCGTCCGCGTCCCCGGCGGCGGGCGTCTGACGATCGGGAACGGCCGGTCCATCGCTATGCTCGGCTTCAGAGTCGCCTCAGCGTGGTGTCATGCAAGGAACGACCTGGCGGCCGTGTCTGCGATAGATGCGAAAGTCCGCGTCGGTCGTCAGGATGACCGGGTCGGCAAGCGTCTCGCTCATCCTGACGAGGCAGGCATCGGCGAGGCTCATCGGAACGTCCGCGTACTTCTGCATGAGACCCAGGACGCGATCGAGCTCGTCCGCCAGGTCGAACGCGAGGACAACCGCGCCACGGCGAAGAAGCGCACTGAGGGCTGGCTGGCCCCGCGGCCCGAGAAGGTGGAACGCTTCGGAGAGAACGGCATCGCAGGTTTTCCAGGGCGGGGGCACACCCGGGGACTGCGCCACTGCCCACCTATGGTAACGGTCGCGACGGCTCAGCAGCGCGATCACGAACCCGGCGTCAACGAGGACGCTTGCGGCCATACCCCATCGTCCTGAGATAGGCCTTTGTTCGTCGACTCAGATCCGCCGGCAGCCCGTCCACCGAGCCGACGAGATCGGCGATGGTGGCGGTACGCGCGGCCGGCAAGCGTGAGCGAGCAGCGAGGACCAACCGCTCCCGGACGATGTCGGACTTGGAGCAGTGGCGTTCACGGGACTCGGTCTCGAGATCCGCCACCACCGCCGCGGGCAGGCGCACGGTGAGCGTCTTCATATGCCGCATTGTAAGACGCTTCTGCCATCGCTGCAAGACACGGCATCCGGCTGAGAAAGAGGTGACGTCGTCAGGGCCGTTGTCGGGTCTTGCCGCGGCGTGATGGGCGGCGTGCACGCGCCGGGGGCGCCTCCTCCAGCTCGATTCCGAACACCGCGGACAGCCGATCGTCGGCGATGCGCCTGCCTGCGGCCGGGCGCGCCCGCGACGCGGCGCCGGCGGTGGCCGAGCTGAGCAGCGCCGCCTGGTCCACCTGGCGCAGCACGAAGAACAGCTCCGGCCTGGCGTCCAGCCGGATGCCCACGCCGTAGAGGACTGCCGCGATGTGCTTGCACACCTCGGCCGCGTCCGGGCAGGAGCAGTCGAGCGTCATCTCGCGCGGCTCCGGGAACAGCCCGTCCTTCGCGTGAGTCAGCACCGCCAGCACCTCGCCGGACAGCTCGCCGCGCAGCAGGCCGACGAGCGAGCCGATCCGGCCCGTGCAGCGGTCCACCACGCGGCGCCAGCGTGGCTTTGCCATGCGGGCGATACCAATCGTCACCCGGTACAGCTCGCTGCCCGCCACGTGCGCCTCGACCCTGCCTGCGGCGATCGCCAGATCCAGCACAGAGCCGTTGCGGAGGTACGTGCGCCCGCGCGGCAGGCGGTTGGCGAGGTCGGCGTATCGCTCGAGGTTGTCGGACCACGCCTTGCCCCAGAACGTGGTCGTGAGCTGCCGCTTGCGGTGCGCGATCACGACAGGCTCGGCCGTCCGTTTGCTCTTCTTCAGCAGCTTCGCCAGCGTCCGGGCGCCGTGCGACTGCCTCGAAGCCACGGACATGTAGGGCGGGTAGTAGTCCCAGCCGTCGTTGCCGTACCAGGCCATCGCGGCGAGCCCTACACCAGGTGAACTCGCACACCGTACCGTTCGTAGACAGGCGCGGCGCGCCGATCGCACGTGACGAGCTCGGCGCCATGGCTCGCCGCAGTGGCTGCCACCAGCGCGTCGTACGAGGCCCCCCCGGAGATCCCGTGGTCGGGCAAGCGCAGCAAGAACGCCCGGTAGGCCGGAGCGCTCAGTCGGAGGAACGGCCGGCGAAATCGTGCGGCCAGGAAGTCGCGCACCACGTCTCCCGGCGCCCGGTGAGGAGCGGGCAGCCGGGTGAGCACCGAGTACGTCTCCAGGACGCAATGCTCGACCAGGCGCAGAGCGCCGTTCAGCACTCGGCGCGCGGCATCGTGTTTCTCGTGCCAGGATGCGAATGCAGCGACGACCAGACTCGAGTCGGCGGCTCTTACCGCCGTACGCGCTCCAGCGTGTCGCGGACCTGCTCGGCGGTGAGCGGAGGGAGCTTCGCGTCCGGTACCGCCACCAGCCCCTTGCCCCGCTTCCTCAGCTGCATGGGAGTGGAAGCGATCTCGATCTCTAACCGGCCGTCGCCCGCGCGGATCTCGAGCGGCTGGCCGGGCCGCAGTCCCAGCGCCTGCCGCAGCGGCTTGGGCACGACGATCCGACCGGCACGATCGATGACAGCCTTCATGGCACGTACAATGCCACTAAAATGGCATTGCCGCAACCGCCATCGCGAGTTCCGTATCAGGCCTCGGCCGTGGCCCGACGGAGGTCGAGCGCGACCATGGCCATCAGCTCTTCGTCACTCATCTCGGTGAGCAGCGTCTCGCCGCCGCCCGCGAGGACCCCGCGCACCATTTTCTGCTTGTCCTCGATGAGCCGGTCGATACGCTCCTCGACGGTGCCGCGGCACACGAGCTTGTGCACGAGCACGTTGCGGTGCTGGCCGATGCGGTAGGCGCGGTCGGTCGCCTGGTCCTCGACCGCGGGGTTCCACCACCGGTCGAAGTGCACCACGTGCGAGGCCGCGGTGAGGTTGAGGCCTGCGCCGCCCGCCTTCAGGGACAGCACGAAGAACGGCACCGCCGCGTCCTCCTGGAAGCGCTTCACGAGCGCGCCGCGGTTTCTCACGGGCGTGCTTCCGTGGAGCACGAGCCCGGAACGGCCGAACAGGCCCGCCAGGAACGCGGCCAGCGGCTCGGTGGCCTCGCGGAATTGCGTGAAGACGAGCACTTTTTCCTGCTTGGCTGCCACCGCCTCGACGATCTCGCGTAGCCGTGCGAGCTTGCCGCTGCCCGCCTCGTCCCACGCGCCCTCACCCAGCCAGTGCGCGGGGTGGTTGCAGATCTGCTTGAAGCGCATGAGGTAGGCCAGGACCAGGCCGCGCCGCTCGATTCCCTGCGTGAGGCCGGCAATGGCGCGCTCCAGCTCGCCGACCGTCTTCTGATAGAGCGCGGCCTGCGGGCCGGAGAGGAGGCAGAACGCCTTCACTTCGGTCTTGTCGGGGAGGTCGGCCACGATCGAGCGGTCGCTCTTGAGCCGGCGCAGGAGATAGGGCTGGATCAGTCTGCGCAGCGGGGCGTAGCTCTCGTCCGGGCGATCGGCCAGCTGCCTGGCGAACGCGGAGAACTCGCGCGCCGAGCCCAGCAGGCCCGGATCGAGGAAGTCGTAGATCGACCAGAGATCGCCGAGGCGGTTCTCGACGGGCGTGCCGGTCAGCGCGATGCGGGCGTGGGCCTTCAGCGCCTTGACCGCCTGCGTCTGTCGCGCTCCTGGGTTCTTGATCGCCTGCGCCTCGTCCAGGATCACCAGCGACCACTCGCGGCTCCGGAGCGCCTCCACGCGCGCCAGTGTTCCGTAGGTGGTGATGACGAGATCGGTGCCGCCCATATCGGCGCCGGCCAGCTCGGCCAGCTCGCGCGCCGGCATGGCGGAGGGATGCGCCATCAGCGTGGCCAGCGACGGCGCGAAGCGCTCGATCTCGGCCTGCCAGTTGGCGAGGAGCGATGCCGGCGCCACGAGCAGGTGCGGCGGGTCGCCGTCCCGGGCGCGCCGCTTGTGCAGGAGCAGGAGACCCAGCACCTGGATCGTCTTGCCGAGCCCCATGTCGTCGGCGAGGCAGACGCCGAGCCGTAGTGACGAGGCGAAGGCCAGCCACGACACGCCGACCTTCTGATAGGGCCGCAGCGTGCCGCGAAGGTCGGCGCCAGGGTCGGCCGCCGCGAGCCCCGTCGGCCCCCGCAGCCCCTCGAGCGTGCGCGCCATCCAGGCGCCCGCCTCGACGCGCGACCAGCCCTCGCCGGCCGCGAGCGCGGCCGCATCGTCCTCCGTGCGCGCGGCGCCCGCGAGCAACCGCATGCCCTCGAGGAATGATAGCCCGCCCTCCGAGGCCTGATCTCGCACGCGCTCCCAGTGATCGAGCACCTCGCGCAGCCGTTCGCGGTCCAGCTCCACCCATTGCCCGCGCAACCGCACCAGCCCATCTGACGACGCCATGAGCTGACGCACCTCGGCGGCCGTGAGCTTCGCGTCGCCTAGCGCGACGGCGACCGAGAAGTCGAGCAGCGCGTCCATGCCGACCACGCTCGGCTTCTTGTCACCTACGCGCACGGTGACCTCGGGCCGCGGCGGATGCCGCGGGCGCCACCAGTCGGGGACGCGCACGATCAGCCCGGCGGCTTCGAAGGCCGGGATGGCGCGCAGAAAGCGGTGCGCCTCGGTGGGCGTCCAGGCCATCGCCTCGTAGATCGCGCCCGAGTCGATCAGCTCGGCCAGCCACGCGCTCTGCTCCGCGGCACGCTGCAGCGGCACCAGCAGGTGGAGCAGCGCCTGCCGGTCGCCGCGCGCCGAGGACTCCTCGACGGCGCGCGCGAGCGCGCGATGCTGTACCTTGCCGCCGGCGCCCGCGCGCGCCGCATATGTGGCGAGGAAAGCGAACGGGTGCGCCTCGTCACCGCGGTTCTCGGCCAGGTGCAGGCACACCTTGCCGACGGCGTGCCACGAGGGGTGGCGCGCGCGCAGCCACTCGGCGACGGGGCCGCGGTGCGCGCGGATCTCGTCGGCGAAGGCGCGGTTGAGGTCGGCCCAGCGCGCGGCGACCCAGTCGGCGTCGACGTACTCGCCGCCGTCCATAGGCGGGACAGCGCCGGCCAGCCGGGCGCGCTCGTCCGGGGGGCAGTCGACTTCGGTGCGCTCGCGCCGCTCGTCGAGATCGGGCAGGGCGCAGAGCCGGGTCACGAACGCGCGGCCGAGGTCGCGCAGGAATGCGAGCGGAGGGATGAGCGGCGCGTCGAGCTCGGTCGCGCCCAGGTCGAGCAACGCGTGTCCGGCCCCACGCGCGAAGGCGCGGGCGACGCGGGCGCGGGCCGTGTCCGACAGACCGTCGCTCGCCTCGTCGTTGGCGGGTGCCGTGTCGGCGAGCAACGCCCCCGACGGCAGGATGGCGACGTGCATCGCCCGCAATCTGACCGCTCAGCCCCGCGCGGCGTCCATGAGCGGCTTCTG
>QHSB01000283.1 GCA_003220335.1 Candidatus Rokuibacteriota bacterium | reverse complement strand
GCCGACCTCGCGCGCGTGGTTGGCGGCCATGAGGTTCTCACGCCGGGTCTCGATCCACTTCACGGGCCGGCCGAGCGTCATGGCCGCGAGCGGAACGAGGATGTCCTCCGGGTACAGCTCGCCGCGCACGCCGAAGCCGCCGCCCACGTCGACTTCCGTGAGCCGCAGCGCGCCGAGCGGGATGCCGAAGATCGGCGCCAGGATCGTACGGTTGATGTGGATGCACTTCGTCGAGCCGATCAGGTGTAGCTCGCCGCCGCGCGGATCGGGCGGCACGGCCACCAGCCCGCGCGTCTCCAGCGCAGCCGCCGTCTGGCGCGGGTAGCGGAAGCGCTCGCGGATGACCACGGCCGCCTGCGCCAGCGCGGCGTCGGCATCGCCGACACGCATCGTGATGGTGGCGACGTTGTTCGTCTCCGTGCCGGCGAAGAGCCGCGGCGCTCCCGCGGCCATCGCGGCGCGGACGGACGGACACGCGGGCAGCGTCTCGTAGACGACGTCGACGCGCTCGAGCGCGTCCCGCGCGACGTAGGGATCGTCGGCGACGACGAGCGCGACGGGCTCGCCGACGTAGCGGACGACGTCGCGTGCGATGGCCGGCTGCAGATAGCGCTCGGCGCCGGCGGGGGCTGGCACGCGGTTCGGGATGATGGCGGCGGCGGGCACGTCGGCGGCAGTGAGGACGAGTCGGACACCGGGCAGTTCGCGGGCGCGCTTGGCGTCGATGCTGAGCAGGCGCGCGTGGGCGTGCGGCGAGCGCAGCACCGCGGCGTGCAGCATCCCCGGCATGCGCACGTCCTCGACGAAGCAGCCGGCGCCCGAGACGAGCCGCTCGCCGCCCAGCCGCCGGTGCGATTCGCCAATCATCTGTTGTATGTGGGGGGCCCCGACATGGCCCCCCACACCCCCCAGCGTTCGGAGCGCCCCGGGGAACCCGTGGCGCTCCTCGATTCCCGCTCCCCAATCATCGCGGGCCCCGTGCTGCCGCGGCTTCGACGTCGACGAAATAGAGGAGATCGAGCAGGCCGGGCGAGCGGCCGAGCTTCGTCAGCATCATCGCGGCCTCGCTCCGGTGCTGGGTCGCGTGGTTCACCTGGTGGATCATCTGCTGCCACAGCGGGTACGCCCAGCGCTCACCCTGCATGTTCGTGTACGCGACCACGCGGCCGAGGTCGGCGTCCGTCAGTCTAGCGACGAACCCCTGCGTGTCACGCTCGATCGTCTCCCAGCGCGCGCGGATCGCGGCGAGGTCGGGAAAGTCGCCGGCGGCGAGGTACGCGCGCGGCGCACGGTCGTGCCAGCGCTCGAGGTACACCCACTGCGCGCTCATGGTGTGCACGAGGGTGTCGCGGAGCGAGTCGACGCTCGGGCCGCCGCCCTCGAGCAGCTGCGCGTGCGTGACCCGCGCGCTCGTGTCGAGGATCTGCCGGTTCGCCCAGTCGTTGTAGCGGTACAGCGACCGGATGACGTCCGCGATCACAATCGTCCGTCGTCGAGGCGCGCCACGGGTTCCCCGGGCCGCTCCGAGCGTGGGCCGGAATCGAGGCGCGCCACGGGTCCCCCGGGGCGCGACGAGCGTGGGGGGGTATGGGGGGCCATGTCGGGGCCCCCCATTCAAAAGATCCGGTCGTAGCGGCCGTAGTCGTGGGCGGCGTCCATGAACCACTTCACGATCTCGGGGTCCGATTTCGGGGGGATTTCGCACGACGTCGAGAGAATGAAGCCGGACTGCCGGGCGGCGGTGTCGATGCACCGCTTCACATCCGCGTACATCGCGTCTTTCGACGTCTTCTCGAACCGCGTCGCGTCGACGTTGCCGATGGCCACCGCGCGACCCTTGGCGACCTGCACGAACCGCTCGAGTTGATCCACGTAGAGCTTGGGGTCGCCCTGCTGATCGAGGTCGAACGATACCGTGCTGAAGCCTGCCTGCAGCAGGTCCTCGAAGATCGGATAGGTGGTGCCGCAGATGTGCGTGGTCACGCCAACCTTCTTGGCCTTGAAGTAGTCCACCAGCTCCTTGTGATACGGGGCGATGAACTCGCGGTAGTTGTCGGGCGAGACGAGGCTGATCGAGGCCGTCGGCTCGGAGAACGACAGCCCGATGCCGGTCTTGACGATCGCGTCGCCCCAGATCTTCGAGAAGTCCGTGGTGATACGCATGAGATCGTGGATGAACTGCGGGTCCTCGAAGGTGTCGAGCAGCATCGTCTCGGGATTGCGGATCAGCATCGCGATCGTCCACGGCCCGACGGCCACCGCGCCGATGGCCGCCGGCGGCTTTGCCCTCACGAGCGCCTCGCACTGCTCGAGGAAGCCCGGCAGCCGCGCGGTCTTGTACGGGTCGGGCATGGTCAGCCTGGCCAGTCCGGACTTGTCGTCGGTGAGGACGTGCTCGTCGATCGACGGCACGACGTAGTCGGAGTATTTCACGCGGCAGCCGAAGGCCTCCGCTTCTTTGGCCAGATCGTTGTACGCGAGCACGACGTCGGGCTGGTAGCGCTCGTAATAGTTCATCATGGCCGTGATGGCCCTCGGGACGTTCGTGCAGTACTCCTCGATCGACAGCCCGTCGAGCGTGCCGGCGAACGACGCCACGATGGGGTAGACGGGCACCCGGTCGGCGAACGACCGCTTGTAGGCGGCCACCACGCGATCGCGGTTCGTGTAGGTCGCCTTGCCCTTCTCGGTGTCCCACACGCGGTTGGCTTCCATGTAGCGCGGCGGCATCTTCGCCTCGTACTCCATGAACTGCGTGATCGGATAGCGGATGCCCCCGGCGTGCGTGCCGCGCAGGCCCTCGACGATCTCCTCCATCTGGGCCCACGGAATCGTGAAGGCCATCTCGTGGTCCTGCGTCTGGCCGAAGATGCGGTCGCCCGAGCAGGGCAGGATCACCTGCGGCCGGTCCGTGCGCATGGTGGTGACGATGATATCGGCGCACACCACGCGGCCGCCGAACGCGGAGGCCAACTTGCCGCCGCGCTTCCAGAGAGCGGCCTGGGTCAGCCGCATCACCTGGGCCGGGTTGGCGTAGACACAGACGAGATCGGGCTCGAAGGTGGCCCGGTCGAGCGGCGCCACCAGCAGCGCGCCGTACTCGCCCTCCTTGAACCGGTCGATGGCGGTCTCCGAGCGCTGGCCCGCCTCCTTCGTCTCCGTGTACATGCCCTCGCACAGGGTGCCGGAGTTGTGCAGGTGCGTCGGCTTCTCGAAGCCGAGGGCGGCGATGCCCAGGGAGCAGATCGAGTCCTCACGCGTGAGGACGAGCGTCCAGCCGTAGCGCCGGGCCATGTCGATGACCTGGCAGTTCATGGACAACTTCTTGAAGTCTCGGGCGGGTCGCCGTGCCCGTTCGGGGATGGGCTCGTCGGGCCGCAGCATCCGGATCGCGACGGGAAACGTCTGCGGCCGGATGTACGTCTGGAGCTCGCGGTCCGCCGTTTTGACGTCGATCATGCACCCTCCCGGACTGCAACGGTTTGCCCTGACAGTTGATCGCCCTGCGTCGGCGCCGCGCGCCGACGGCCTGCGCCGAGCCTACTACGGGCCGTCGCACGGTCGCAACGCCGTGCATGTCTTTTCGATACGTGGCGGTACGACAATTGCGGCGTGCTATCGCATGCGTCGTATCCTCGGGTTCCTGGCGGGTGTCCTGGTCGGCCAGTGGCTGGTCTTCGGCGGGGCGCTCTCGCCGGCCGCTCTGCACATCCGCGCCTCCGCCGCCTGGGAGCACCGGGACTATCCCGAGGCGCTGCGGCTCTGGAGCCAGGCGGTGAGCCTGCAACCGGGGAACGCCGAGCTGCACTACCTCCGCGGGCGGGCGCTGGCGGCGCTCGGTCTGCGCGCCTCGGCGGCCGACGCCTTCCAGGTGAGCCTGCTGCTCGAGCCCCAGTCCACGATCGCCCGCGAGGCCATCGACGGCCTGGCGGGATTGCAGCCGACAGCGGCCGGTGACGGGGAAGTCCTGGTGCCGCTCGAGTCCGGGCTCGGGGTCTGGATCGTGCCAGCCCTCGTCAACGGCCACCGCGGGCGCTTCCTGCTCGACACGGGCTCGAGCGTGATCGTGATCGGGCCCAGCCTGGCCGCCGCCGCCGGCCTGAAACCGGCGCTGGAACGGGAGGCGATCGAGCTCCAGACCCTCGGCGGCCGCACGCGGGGACCGGCGGCGGTCGTGACCTCGATCAAGGTGGGGGATGCTCTGCTGCAGGACGCGCCTGTCGTCCTGCATGACCCCGGGCCCGGGGTCGACGGGATCCTCGGCAACACTTTCCTCAGTCACTACCTGGTCACGGTCGACGCCGACCGCCGCCAGCTCGCCCTGCGCTCCCTCGCCCGCTCCGACTAATCATTAGATGGGGGGCCCCGAAATGGCCCCCCATACCCCCCAGCGCTCGTCGCGCCCCGGCCAAGCCGTGGCGCGCCTCGACCCCCCGGCGCGCCTCGACCCCCCGACGCTCGTCGCGCGCGGGCGAAGCCGTGGCGCGCCTCGATTGCCGACAGATTCCTGGTGAGTATGGGAGGCGATGTCGGGGCCCCCCATCTTCTCAAGCGGCTTTGATCACGGTCCGCTCCGCGCGGCAGTGCGAGCAGACGCCGAGCGTCAACGAAAACGCCCGATCCGACCGAAGCCGGTGCGTCACCATGCTGACCTGACTCGGCGGCAGGTTGACCGCGCGGGCAAGACAGTCGGTGCAGATGAACCCGGGGTGTTGCCGCAGGAACTCGTTGATCAGGTGGTGCGGTGCATCCATAGCCTCACCATCCGCATCGCCTCGCGGACCTTGTCGTCGGGGCCCGAGATGCGAAGCCGCGCGCCCTCGAGAAGCGCGGTGGTTTCGAGGATGCACTCACGCGGCGAGCACCAGGTGGCGATGGTGTCTTTGAGGCCGTGGAGGTCCCGTCCGAAGTACGCGAACTCATAGCTGCGCATGACGGCCGCTCCCGTGCGAGATGAGAAAAAGCTTCCTACCCGAAGTGACAACAACTGATTTCGGATCGGAGCAAGGCGAATGCCGCACCAGGGACCCGCGAATATCGCGAGTCGCGCCGCCCGGCGCCGTCAGCAAGCGAACGCTGATGTTGTCGAGCGTCAATGGGCTGTCACGAATACGGATGGGAGCCCGGCGCTTGGAGTAGAATACCGCCCACTCGGCGGGCCGTGGTCCGCCGTGCATCAGACGCAGGGAGGCGGTAGATGGGCAACGCTCCGACGGCGAGTCACTCGCTCACGATCAGGCTCGAGATCCAGAACCAGCCTGGGATGCTGGGCAAAGTCACCTCCGCGATCGGCAAGGCCGGCGGCGACATTGGCGCGATCGATCTGGTCGAAGTCCGCAAGAAGACGATCATCCGTGACCTCACCTTCAAGGCCAGCGACGAGCGGCACGGGCAGCAGGTGGTCGAGCGCCTGAAGGCGATCGGGGGCGTCAAGGTCGTCCACGTCTCGGACCGCACGTTCCTCATGCACCTCGGCGGCAAGATCGAGATCAAGGGCAAGATCCCGGTCAAGACGCGCGACGACCTGTCGATGGCGTACACGCCGGGCGTGGCCCGCGTGTGCATGGCCATCCATCACGATCCCGAAAAAGCCTACACGCTGACGGTGAAGCAGAACTCCGTGGCCGTGGTGACCGACGGCACGGCCGTGCTCGGCCTCGGCGACATCGGCCCGAACGGTGCCCAGCCCGTGATGGAGGGCAAGGCGCTCATCTTCAAGGAGTTTGCGGGCGTCGACGCGTGGCCGCTCTGCCTGGCCACCAAGGACGTCGACGAGATCGTAACCATCGTCAAGGCCATCTCGCCGGCCTTCGGCGGCATCAACCTCGAGGATATCTCGGCGCCGCGCTGCTTCGAGATCGAGGAGCGGCTGCAGAAGGCGCTCGACATCCCCGTGTTCCATGACGATCAGCACGGCACGGCGGTGGTGGTGCTGGCCGCGCTGATCAACGCGCTGAAGGTGGTCAAGAAGCGCCTGCCGGACGTGCGGATCGTGATCACCGGGGCCGGGGCCTCCGGCATCGCCACCGCGAAGCTGCTGATGAAGGAAGGCGCCAAGCACATCGTCGGCTGCGACCGCGCGGGCGCGATCTACGCGGGCCGCACCGAGAACATGAACTCGATGAAGGAATGGTTCGCCAAGCACACGAATCCACGCAAGATTCGAGGCACGGCGGGCGAGGCGCTCGTCGACGCCGACGTGTTCATCGGGCTGTCGGGGCCGGGCGTGGTCTCGCTCAAGGACGTCAAGGCGATGAACCGGGATGCGATCGTGTTCGCCATGGCCAACCCCGTGCCGGAGATCCAGCCGGAAGAGGCGGGGCCGTTCGTGCGCGTCATGGCCACCGGGCGCTCGGATTACCCGAACCAGATCAACAACTCCTGCTGCTTCCCCGGCTTCTTCCGCGGCATGCTCGACGTGCGCGCCAAGCGCGTGAACGACCAGATGAAGCTGGCGGCGGCCCATGCGCTGGCCTCGATCGTGGCCAAGAGCGAGCTGAGCGACGAGTACATCACCCCGTCGATGTTCGACGCCCGCGTCGTGCCGGCGGTGGCCGCGGCGGTCGCCGAGGCGGCGGTCAAGACGGGGGTCGCCCGCAAGCAGCGGCGCTGACCTCGGAGACCCGGCGGGGCGGGGCGTGTCACGCGCCGCGTCAACCTGCCCGCCGGGTCCGTTGG
This sequence comes from Candidatus Rokuibacteriota bacterium, assembly GCA_003220335.1. Classification (GTDB taxonomy): domain Bacteria; phylum Methylomirabilota; class Methylomirabilia; order Rokubacteriales; family CSP1-6; genus AR12. The sequence goes on along the minus strand of QHSB01000283.1, from coordinate 286 downwards.
AGTTGCCGCCGGCCGTCTTGGAATGCTTCCGTATAAAACGAAAATCCGGTATGTTGTGCCGCAATTCGATCCCCGGCCGCGCCGCCGGGCGGAAACGCACGAACATCCAGGCCTGATGAACGCAACGCGCCCTATACGAGGGGAGGCCAATGAGGGCTGCTAAAGTTCCGCTCAGCGAGCTGCGCCGCGTCGTGATCGCTGCATCCGTCGGCAACATCATCGAGTGGTACGACTTCTACATCTTCGGCAGCCTCGCCTCGATCCTTGCCGTCAAGTTCTTCGAGAA
>QHSB01000282.1 GCA_003220335.1 Candidatus Rokuibacteriota bacterium | reverse complement strand
CGGATCGGGATCGGTCACCAGCTCCTCGAGCCCGGTCAGCGTGAGCCCGGCCGAGGCGGCCAGCGCCGGGTCGGGCGTGCGGCCTTCCAGCACCTGGGCGAGGCCCTCCTGTAGCCAGCGCGGCGCGCGTCCGCGAGCCTGCCGGTGGATCACCGCGTGGGCGTATTCGTGGGTCAGGAGCCGCTCGAGGTCCGCGCGCGGCGGGCGTGACGCGCCGAGCGGCAGCCGGATGCGGCCGTCGAAGAGCCCGTTGACCCAGGCGTGGGAGCGCGTGACGTCGCTGAACTGTCCGCGCTCGTAGAGCACCACGCTCACGGGCTCCGGGCCCGCGTCGCCGAGCTGCGCGACGACGCGCCGGCGCGCGCCGTCGAGGGCGACGAGCACCGCGCGGCGCGCGTCGGCATCGACGCCGGGCCGGTAGCGCAGCACGAAGGCGCCCGCCGGCTCGCGCACGAAGGATGCCTCGGTCCGCTGCTCGCGCTCGAGCTTGTCGAGCAGGAGGCGCGCCTCCGCGTGCGCCGGGTCGACGGCGAGTAGCTCGCGCAGGTGTCCGACGGCACGCTCCGGCTCGTCGCGATGATCGTACAGGCGCGCGAGCAGCATCCGAACCTGGGCGTCCGCGCGCACCTGCGCCGCCGCCTCCAGCGGGCCCAGCGCGTCGTCCACGCGTCCGGCGTGCACGGCTGCGACGCCGGCGCCCTTGAGCAGGGCCGGATCGTCGGGCACCGCCGCCAGGCCCTGGCTGAACAGCAGCGCCGCTTCATCCGCGCGTCCCTGCGCCAGCGTGCGCCAGCCCCACGTCTCGAAGCAGCGGCCCACGTCCTCGCGGCGCGCGGCGCTCGCGGGGCGCTCGCCCGCGGCCTCGCTGAACCGCTCGCAGGCCCGCGCGAGCTGCCCCGCGGCATAGAGGCGGATCGCGTCGTCGGTCAGCGCGGTGACGTCCGCGGCGGAGCGCGTGATCACGACGGCGGGCTCCGGCGCGGGCGGGCGGACCAGGGACCACCAGGCGGCGGCGCCCACGGAGAGGAAAGCCGCGACCAGGACCGGAAGCGCGAGACGGGCGGCGACGGTGACCGTCACGCCGACGGGCCTCAGCGGGGCGGCTCGAGCAGGAAGAGCGGTTGCCCGTACTCCACGGGCTGGCCGTTCTCGACGAGGACCTTCAGGATGCGGCCCGCCGCCTTCGACTCGATCTCGTTCATCAGCTTCATCGCCTCGATGATGCAGAGGATCTGGCCTTCCTTCACCACGTCGCCCTCGCGGACGAACGGATCGGCGGTGGGCGCCGAGGCGCGATAGAACGTGCCGACCATCGGCGCCTCGACGGTGATCGCCGTCGGCGCCGCGACGTCGGCCACCATGCCCTGCTCGATCGCGGGCCCCGCCGCACTCATGGCGGGCGCGGCGACCATGTGAGTCACGGGCGCGGGGGCGGCGCCGGCGCGCTGGACGCGCAGCCGCGTGCCGGCCGACTCCACCTCGATCTCCGACAGGCCGAGCTCGGCGGCGACGGCGGCCAGGCGCCGCGTCAGCTCGATGAGCCGATCGTCGCTGCCGCCGGCGGGGGGAGCGGGCGAGGCGCCGCGCTTGCCCATCAGCCGGCCACGGCGACGCGGCCGAGATATTCGCCGGTGCGCGTGTCGACCTTCACGACGTCGCCCTCGTTGAGGAAGAGCGGCACCTGGACGACGGCGCCGGTCTCGAGCGTGGCGCGCTTGGTGCCGCCCTGCGCGGTGTCGCCGCGGAGGCCGGGGTCCGTGCTCGCGATGGCGAGCTCGACGAAGTTCGGTACGTCCACGGTGGTGGGCACGCCGTCGATGTACAGGACGTCGACCTCGGTGTTCTCCTTCAGGTACTCGCGCGCATCGCCGACCTCGTCCGCCGACAGCGAGACCTGCTCGTAGGTCTCCGTGTCCATGAAGTGGTAGCGGTCGTCCTTGTAGAGAAACTGCATGTGCTTTTCGTCGTACTCGACGAGCTCCACCTTCTCACCCGCGCGGAACGTGTTGTCGATGACCTTGCCCAGGCGCATGTGCTTGAGCTTGGTGCGGACGAAGGCGCCGCCCTTGCCGGGCTTCACGTGCTGGAAGTCGACGATGGCGTACGGCTGCCCGTCGAACACGATCCGCAAGCCCTTCTTGAACTCGGCCGTCGAGACCTGCATGGGACGTTCTCAGCCTTTCCGTCGCGAGCGGGCGCGCAGCGCGGTTTCCAACCGCTCCCGTGCGCCGGCGTCGTCGGGATGCTTTCGCAAGAGCCGCGTGAACACGATGGTTGCCTCGTCGGCCAGGCCCTGGTCGAGGCACAGCGCGCCGAAGGCGGGGGTGACGAAGGTGTCATCGGTCAGCAACCGCGCCACCCCCGACTCGCCGGCCGCCGCCCCCGCCCGCAGCAGGCCGAGCAACGCGCGCGACTCCCGATCACCGGGGTCGAGGCTCGCCGCCCGCTCGAGGTGTCGCACGGCCTCGTCGATGCGTCCGAGCCGTCGGTGGACCTCCGCGGCGAGCCGATGACATTGTACGTCCATCGGGCTGGACCGGAGAATGGCCTCGATCTCGGCCAGGGCCCCCGCGAAGTCCTGCCGGGTCATGAGCGCCTTGGCCAGGATGAGGCGCGCGGTGGCGTAGTGGGGGTGGCGCATGAGGCCGTCGCGGCAGACGGCGACGGCGTCGTCCACGCGGCCGGCCTTCCGGTAGAGATCCGCGAGCAGCGCGAAGCCGAGCGACGCCGGATCCTTCGCCAGCCGCTCCTCGTAGCGGCGGATGGCGGCGGCCAGCGCGAGCTCCGGGGAGGAGGCGCCGCCCGGGTCGGTCGGCGCCGGCTCGCTCGTCATCGCGCGTCCTCGACGATCGAGGCGAGCGCCGCGCGCACGTCGGCGGGTGCGACGTCGTAGATGACCCGGAAGGCGCCGATCGACGGCGCCAGCACGAAGGGCACGCGGCCGTCGCGCGCCTTCTTGTCGTGCGTGATCGCGGCCAGCACGGCCTCGGCGTCCACCGCGGGCGCCCGCACCGGCAGTCCGAGCCCGCGCAGCAAGGTCTCCTGCCGCCGCGTCGTCCCGGCGTCGGCCACGCCGAGCCGTTCGGCCAGCCGCGCCTCGGCCACCATGCCGAGCGCGACCGCCTCGCCGTGCGTCCACGTCTCGAACCGCGTCGCCGCCTCCAATGCATGGCCGATCGTGTGACCGTAGTTCAGCGCGAAGCGCCACTCGCCCTTCTCCTCCGGGTCGCGCTGGATCACGGAGGCCTTGAGCCGGCACGAGCCGCCGATAATTCGCGTCAGGGTGGGGAGATCGCGCGCATCGAGAGCCGTCGCCGAGCGCTCGACGTCGTCGAAGTAGGCGGCATCCAGCACGACGCCGTGCTTGACGATCTCGGCCAGGCCCGAGCGGAAGTCTCGGTCCGGCAGGGTCAGCACGACTGCCGGGTCCACCACGACCAGGCGTGGCTGGTAAAACGCGCCGATGAGGTTCTTCGCCTTCGGGTGGTCGATCGCGGTCTTGCCTCCGATGGAGGCGTCGACCTGCGCCAGGACCGTCGTCGGCAGCGGCACGAAGTTGGCGCCGCGCATGTACGTTGCCGCCACGAAACCCGCGAGGTCGCCGACGGCGCCGCCGCCGAGCGCGAGCACCGTGGACGTGCGATCGGCGCCCACGGCCAGCAGCCGGTCCCAGCAATGCTCGGCCACCCCCAGGGTCTTGGCCGCCTCGCCATCCGGCACCTCGAGGACGGTCACCGAGAGCCCGGCGGCTTCCAGGCCGGCCACCACGGCCCGGCCGTGCACCTTGAGAATGCCGGTGTCGGTCATGAGCACCGCGCGCGAGCCCACACGGAGCTCGCGCAGACGCGTCCCCACGCTCGCGAGCGCGCCGGGCTCCACGACGATCGAGTAGGACCGGGTGCCGAGGTCGACGGGGATCACCATCGGAGTTCGATGATAGCGCCGCGCGGCGCTACCAGCTCTTCAGACTGTCGAGGTAGGCGCGGTGGTTGTGGCGAACCTCGTCGATGCCGTCGCCGCCGAACTTCTCGAGGAAGGCGTCGGCCAGCACGATCGCCATCATGGCCTCGCCCACGATGCCCGCCGCGGGAACGGCGCAGACGTCGCTGCGCTCCACGACCGCCTCCACCGCTTCCTTGGTGGCGAGGTCCACCGACTTCAGCGGCGTGCGTAGCGTGGACAGCGGCTTCATGGCGGCGCGTACCACAACGGCCTGGCCGTTGGTGACGCCGCCCTCGAGGCCACCGGCATTGTTGGTGGAGCGATTGAAGCCGTGACTCGCGTCGAAAAGGATCTCGTCGTGCACACCGGAACCGGGCCGGCGGGCCGTCTCGAAGCCCATCCCGAATTCGCAGCCCTTGATGGCCTGGATCGAGCAGAAGGCCTGGGCGAGCCGGCCGTCGAGCCGTCGGTCCCATTGCACGTAGGAGCCGAGCCCGACCGGGCAGCCCACCGCGACGACCTCGAATACGCCCCCCAGCGTGTCCCCCTTGGCCTTGGCGTCGTCGATCGCGGCGATCATCGCGGCCTCGGCCGCGGGATCCGCGCAGCGGACCTCGGAGGCCTCCGCGCGACGCGCGAGCTCGTCCCAGGCGATGCCGAGCTCACCGATGCGCGCGCCGCCGATCTCGGTGACGTGACTCAGGATCGTGATGCCGAACTCCGCCAGCAGGCGCTTGGCCACGCCGGCCACGGCCACGCGCGCGGTCGTCTCGCGGGCGCTGGAGCGCTCCAGCACGTTGCGGATGTCACGATGACCGTACTTCATGGCGCCGGCGAGGTCGGCATGTCCGGGCCGCGGCCGCGTCACTTCCTTCTTCGCCGTGCCCGCCTCGGGCACCGCGACCCCCATCGTCGCCTTCCAGTTCTCCCAGTCGCGGTTGGCGATGCTCAGCGTGATCGGAGAGCCGAGGGTGGCGCCCCAGCGGACGCCGGACAGGACGTGGACCTGATCGCGCTCGATCTTCATGCGTCCACCGCGGCCGTAGCCGCGCTGGCGCCGGGCGAGGTCGCCGTTGATATCGGCTTCGGTCAACGGCAGGCCGGCCGGGACGCCGTCGATGACGGCGACCAGTGCCTCACCGTGGGATTCGCCCGCGGTGAGGAAGCGGAAGACGCCCCCCATGCCCGGCTAGCTTACCGCGACGACGCGGTACCCGTCGGTAGACTGGCGCGCGGCGCGTCCCGGCGGAGCACGCTCGGCGTCACGAAGATGACCAGCTCGCGGTTCGGAGTCGTTTGCACGAGGCGCGACTTGAACAGCCAGCCGAGAACGGGGATGTCGCCGAACACCGGCACCTTGCGCGTGCTCTCGAGGTCGGTTCGCTGCGTGATGCCGCCGATCACGAGCGTGTCGCCTTCCTTGACGAGCACCTCGGTCTCGGCGCGGCGCTTGTTGATGATCGGGACCGCGGCGCCGCCGCCGGCGTTCACGGTGTCGCCCGCGGAGTTGTCCTCGACGGTCAGCTTCATCTTGATGCGCTTCACATCGGCCGACTCGTACACCACCGTCGGCGTCACGTCGAGCCGGAGCGCCGCCTCCTTGAACTGGATCTGCGTGCCGGCCGAGCTGACCGTCGCGTACGGGATCTCGCTGCCGAGCACGATGGACGCCTTGGCGTTCTCGACGGTGACGATCTCCGGCTTGGACAGCGACGATGTTGCCGCCGAGCGGAAGCCCGGTAAGGCTGCTGACCGGCAACAGTTCACCCAACGAAAATGGCGCAAGGCGATTGGTAATGGGGCCCGCTATACCACCCGTGGGTGCAGTGGCGGCGCCGCCAAATCCGGTGAGCGTCTCTGACGACCCGGCCCGCTGCCCGATATCGACCGCCCGGACGACCTGTTGCCCTCCGTCGCGGCTGAACGGCGCGAAGCCCTGACCGACGAGGATGCTCCGGCCGTCCTTGCGTGCGGTGGCGCCGCCCCATTGCACGCCGATCTCGAACAGGTCCGTCCGGTTGATCTCGTTCAGCCGCGCCTCGATCTTCACTTGCGGCAGAGGGATGTCGAGGCTCTCGCGGATGAGCTTCTTGATCCGCTCGAGGTCGTTGGCGTAGTGGCGGATGAAGATCGAGTTGGTTGGCTTGTGCGCCCGGATCGTGATGCCTTTGGCCAAGACGTCGGCCGAGGCCGTGGGCGCGGCCACGGGCACGGGCGCGGCGCCCGGTCCGAACACGTTCGAGAACGGCGGCGCCGGGATCGGCACGATCGACGGAGGGGCGGCGGGGAGCGAGCCGCCCTCGGGGATGCCGAGGATGCCCGACAGAGTCTTCGCGAGATCCTCGGGGTCTGCGTAGGCCAGACGGATCGTCTCTTCCCTCAGCGGGCCACGCGCGGCCGCCTCGGCGGCGGCGGCCTCGGCCGCGAGCATCCGCCCGCGCGCCTCCGCCTCCTTCAGGTTCGCCTCGGCCACCTTCGTGCGCACGTCGGCCTCGGCCTTGAGCTTGGCTTCCTCCACGCGCGCCTTTGCCTCGCGCTCCTTGGTGAGCTGGTCGGCGGAGACGATGCGGATGACATTCTCGCGCTCGGTCTTCACGAGGCCGCGCGCCTCCATGATCGTGTCGAGCGCCAGCTCCCAGGCCACGTTGCGAAGCGAGATCGACATCTTGCCCTTGACGTCGTCGCCGATCACGATGTTGCGTCCGCTCTCGGCGGCCAGGATGCGGAGCAGGTTGACGACGTCGGCGTCCTTGAAATCGAGCGAGATCAGGCGCTGGCCCTCGGCGGGCGCCGGCATGACGGGCGCCGGCGGGGCTGCAGGGGCGGCCGGCTCGGTGGGGGCGGCGGGCGCGGGAGCCGGCGTGGCCGCACGCGGCGGGGTCTGGGCCACACGCACCTGCGGCGCGGGCTTGGCGACGGGGCTCTTGACCTGCGCCTTCGGGTCGGTCGCGTCGGCCCGGTTGTCCGTCGACCCGGTGGCCGTCGTCGAGGACGGCGTGTCCGCCGGCGCTTTCGCTTGCGGCGAGGTCGGAATCACGATGGCCAGGCCACCGTCGTCCTCGCGGATCGCATAGCCGACCTTGCGATCGAGCTGAACGACGACGCGGGCGACGCCCTTTTTGTACTGGCTCCCCCTGATCTGCTTGAGCGGCGACGCCGCCACGTTGAGAGGCGCCTTGCGCCACGCGTAGTCGGTGTCCTCGAAGTCGATCACGAGCCGCGTGGGGGAGTCGATGAGCTCGGCCTGGTATTTGGCCGGCGCCGAGGTCTTGACGAACACGGTGACCGCGTCGGGCTGCGTGGCGACCGTGATGTCGCTGAGCCGAACCGTGGCTGCGGCCTGTTGCGCAACCGCCGGAGTACCGGCGGGCACGAGGAGCAGGAGCCCCAGGCCGAACGCTCGCCGTACCAGGAGCACCACGCGCCGTCTAGTCATTTTCAATTGGCCGCCAGTCGTAGGACGACACGCTGTGCGGCGGAGCCGGCCTTCGGCCCCACCGCGAAGACCACGCTGTCGGCGCCGATTTCCATCAACCGGCCGTCGCCAAGCGTGTCGCCGGGTTTGAGGATGTAACCGATGCCCTCCTGGGTTTCGAGCAGCGCGAGCACCGAGCGGGGACCGCGCACGATCCCCGTGAGCTTCGTCGTGGCAACGGACAACCCTCCCGTGGTGGCCGACAGCTGCACCTCCGTGAACGGGTCCTTGCGGCCCTTGTCGAGATACTTGGGCACTTCGGCCGCCGCCACTGTGGGCGCAGCCGGCACGAGCGGAGCCGGCTGACCAGCCCGAGCGGGCTGGCCGGACTGGTCGGGACGCAGGGATGCGACCGGCGCCGGGGCTGACGTCGCCGGGGTTGACGTCGCCGGGGTTGACGTCGCCGGGGTTGACGTCGCCCGCGGCGTCGTCGCGGATGGCTGCGGCGTCGGCGGCGATCCGCCGCACGCGGTGAGCACGGCGCAGACGCCGCCGAGCGTCACGAGGGCGACTGACGACTTCACGAGCGGGCCTCCTTGCTGGGCAGTGCGGCCGCCGGCTTCGGAGCCGCGGGCGCCGGCGCCCCAGGCTTCGCCGGCGCTGGGGCGTCGCGATACATGTACGTCGCAAGCGTCAAGTCGGCGCGCAGCGCGCTCCGGCCCTTCGCCAGGCCCGTCAGCTTCATTTCGCCGACCTTGACCACGCGCTCCAGGCCCGCGACCTTCTCGAAGAACAGGCCGAGCTGGTGATAGCCGCCTTCGGCCGTGATCGTGATCGGGATCTCCGCCACGTAGTCCTTCGGCTTCGGCTCGCGCGGCTGGAAGAGCGATACGCCGAGCCCGGAGCCCTGCGCCGCCTCGGACAGCGCGCGATAGAGGGCAGGCGTCTCTTTCTCCGTCGGCAGCTTCGCCTTCAGCCCGTCGAGTTTGACCTGGAGCTCGGCCAC
>QHSB01000281.1 GCA_003220335.1 Candidatus Rokuibacteriota bacterium | reverse complement strand
TGAGCGCCAGCCCCGCGGCCACCATGGCATACATGGACCCGAGGGTCAGCCCCTGCAGCACCTGCTCGAGAATGTCGAATATCACATGGGGGCCCCGAAATGGCCCCCAAACCCCCCGGGTGGTTCGGGACGCCCCGGCGGAGCCGTGGCGCCCCTCAATTCAGCAGCGCCGGGCTCGTCTGGAGCTTCTCTAATATCCGCAGCTGGCCGTCGCGCATCTCGATCAGGATCATGTTGATCCAGGCCTGGTGGTGGTCGTCGAACTTGATCGGGCCCAGCGGCGAGTCCTTGACGTCGACCTCCTTCAGCGCCGCACGGATGGTCTGGCGATCGGCCTTGCCGTGCTTCTTCAGCGCGATCTCGATGGCCGGCACGACCGCCCACTTGAGCGTGATGGCGGCCAGGCTGCCGTGGATGCGCGGCGGCACCTTGTAGCGCTCGGTCCACTTCTTGTCCCAATCGGGATCGAGACCGACGACCCAGTAGCCGGCCTCGACGACGCCGTCGCCGATCTTCGGGTTGTCGCGCACCTGGTGGAGGAACTCGGCGGAGGCGAGGCTGCCGCGCGAGAACACCTTCTGCGTCAGCCCCAGCTCGCGGAACTGGCGCATGAACGGCGCGCCGTCGCTGGCCAGGATGACGGCCAGGATCGTCTCGGGGTTGGCGCGCTTCAGGCGGGTGAGCACGGGGCGATAGTCCGGCTGCCCGGGATCGAAAAACTCGGTGGAGACGAGCGTGACGCCGGCCTTCTTGAACGCCGCCTCGTAGGCGACGGCGGCGCCGCGGCCGAAGTCGTTGTTCATCGCGAGCACCGAAGACGACTTCACGCCCTGGCGGGCCATGTACCGCGCGAAGGTGTAGGCCATGATCTCGTCGTCGAGCGCGACACGGAACGTCCACTCGTTGCCGCCCTTGCCGCTGAGCTCGCGGATCTTCGGATGCGAGCACGCCTCGATGACCATCGGCACGCCGAGCTCCTTCACGACCGGCATGGCCCCCAGGCAGGCGCCGCTGTGGGTCTGACCGATGATGACGTCCACCTGGTCCACGTCGGCCAGCTTGCGCACCGCGCTCACCGCCTCGCCCGGCGTCGCCTTGTTGTCGGCGAAGGAGGCCTCGAGCTTGCGGCCCATGATGCCGCCCTTGGCGTTGATCTCCTCGACGGCCAGCGTGGCGCCCCAGCGCACGCCTTCGCCCGTGATCGCGGCGGGGCCGCTCATCGCGGAGGCGAAGCCGACGCGGATGGGCGGCGCCTGCGCGCCGACGGACAACGCGCCGGCGGAGAGCGCCGCGAGCAGCAGGGCGACGAGCGTCAGACCGACTCGCATGCGCATGAGGGTCTCCTGTTATCCCACCACGGCGAGGTCCTGGCTGGAGCGGGTGAGCGTGCGGGCGCCGGTCGGCGTCACCTCGACGGCGTCCTCGACCTGCACGCCGCCCCAGCCGTGCTCGTAGTAGGGCGTCTCGACGCAGAACACCATGCCGGGCTCGAGCGCGGTGTTCGTCGTCGCATTGATCGTCGGCGGGTCGTAGGGCTCCAGCCCGATGCCGTGGCCGACGTGGTGTCGCTGATAGTGCGGCAGTCCAGTCTCGCGCGTGACGCGCACGGCCAGGTCGAACAGCCGGCTCACCGGCACGCCGGGCTTCATGGCGGCGATCGCGGCGCGCTCGCCGGCGAGGATCGCCGCGTAGTAGCGGGCCTGCTTGTCGCTGGGCGCGCCCAGCACCGCCGTGCGCGAGATGTCCGAGCGATAGGCGCCCCAGAGGCAGCCGAGGTCGAAGCGCACGAGGTCGCCCGGACGGAGCGCGCGGTCCGAGGGGTACACGTCGGCGAGGGCCGCGCGCTCGCCGATGGTGACCACGGTGAAGAACGGCTGCGCGCCCCGGCGCAGCACCTCCTGCTCGTACGCCCGCGCCGCCTCGCGCTCGGTGACGCCTGGCTTCAGCATGGCCAGCACCGCGGCGATCCCGTCCTCGGCGACGAGCGCCGCGCGCTCGAGGGCCGCCACCTCCCCCGGTCCCTTCACCATGCGCGCCTGACGGAACATCTGGTAGGCGGGGACGAGCGCCGTCGGGGCCAAGCGCTCCTCGACGCGCTTCCACGTGGGCGCGAACAGGTTGCCCTCGTCGAGGCCCACGCGCCGGCCGAGCACACCGAGGTCGCCGAGGACGCCGGCCAGCGCGTCGGCGGGGCTCGCCGCGGGCGCCCGCGTCCACTCGCGGATCTTGCGGCCGATCTCGCCGGGCTCGTCGGCGTACTCGAAGAAGAACTTGCCGTAGCAGGCGACGTGGTCGACCTCGATCCGGTCGGCGGCCACGCCGGTCGTGTCGATGAAGGGGATGACCAGCGCGGTCCCGCCACGCGTGAAGACGGCGTACAGCTCGAGGCCGCGGAAGAGCGCGTGCGAGATGGAGCGGAGGCCGCTCGCGTAGTAGACGTTCTCGGTCGTGGTGGCCACCAGCGCGTCGAGGCCCTCGGCCTCGAGCACGGCGGTCAGGCGCTGGCGTCGGTGGGTGTCCATCGTCTCACCTGAAGTTGGGGATGACCTCGCGCCCGAAGAGGTCGATCGCCTCCTGCATCTCGGGCACGGTGTTGGCCACGAAGAGCAGGCCCGAGAGCGTGGTGACGCCCGCCTGCTGGTACACGCGGATCCGCTCGCAGATCTCTGCCGGGCTGCCGATGAGGTTGCGCTGCTCGAAGCCGCCCGTCTGCTCGCGCAGCGTGGAGCGCTTCAGCGACTCCAGGTGCCGGTAGAGCTGCGAGGCGTGGAAGCGCGTCACCGCCTCCTCGTGCGTGCGGCCGATCGAGCACGCGAACTGCGGCGCGATGTCGATGGTCGAGCCGTCGCGCCCGGCCTTGGCCGCCGCGCGGTGCACGTCCTCCACGCCCCGTGCGAGCTCCTCCGGCGAGAGCACCGCCGGCATCCAGCCCTCGCCGTACTCGCCGGCGCGACGACGGACCTCGGGGTGGTTGCCGCCCGCGTACATCGGCAGCGGCGCCTGGCGGGGCTTGGGGAAGCACTCGACGTCCTGGAAGCGCACGTGCGTGCCGCGGAACGTGGCCTTGCGCTCGGTGAAGAGCAGCCGCAGCGCGCGCATACCCTCGTCGACGATGTCGCCCCGGCGCGCGTCCCGGGCGTCGGGGTGCAGCGCCTCGTACTCCTCGCGGTAGGCGCCGGTGCCGACGCCGAGGATCACGCGACCGCCGGAGAGCTGATCGAGCGTGGCCACCTGCTTGGCCAGGACCGGCATGGTGCGCATCGGAAGCACGATGATGCCCGTGGCCAGGCGGATCCGCTCGGTGCGCGCGGCCACGTACGTGAACGTGATGAGCGGCTCGTAGAAGTTCGGCGGCTCGGGCCACTCGCGCTGCACGTAGCGCTGGGTGGTCATGTGGTCGTTGCCCCACACCGAGTCGAAGCCGAGCCGCTCGGCCAGGAGAGCGACCGGCAGGATCTCGTGAGGTCTCGCGAACGGCACGGGGTACATCATGCCCTCGATGCACGTCGGGATGTGGACGCCGAACCTCAACGGCATCGCAGCGTCTTCCAGGCAGGTGCGAGCTCGCGGCCCAGCCGCTCCAGCTGGCGCGCGATGTCGGTCGTGTCGGGCACCACCGCCACCACGGCGTCGAGCCCGGCCTCGGCCCAGCGGGCGAGGGCGGCGCGGCATTCGGCCGGCGTCCCGGCGACGGCGAAGGTGTCCACCAGGTCGTCCGTGACGAGATCGGCGGCGGCACGGCGAGCCATGAGCGCGTCGCGAAACGGCTGGGTCCGCGCGCGGTCCAGGCCGGCGTCCGCCAGGATGGACTGGCCGTGGAGCACGCCGAGATAGCGTGCGATGAGCGGGCGCACCCAGGCGCGCGCCTGCGCGCGGTCGTCGGACACGGCCACCAGCACGTAGGCGATGACTCTGAAGTCGGCGCGAGCCCGCGACGACGTGGTGGCGCGGACGCGTCGCACGTGAGCCGGCGAGGCGAGGACGGAGCAGTGGACGCCGTCCGCGACCTCGGCGGCGAGCGCGAGCGCGCGCGGCCCCTTGACGCCGAGCAGGATGGGCACCGGCGCCGGCGGCGGCGCGTCGAGCGCCACGTCGTGCACGGCGAACACCTCGCCCGCGTAGGTGACGCGCTGGCCGTCGAGCAGTCGGCGGACGATCTCGACGCCCTCGCGCAGGCCGCGCAGCGGCGTCTTGAACGGGATCGCCATCTGCTCCTCGATCCATTTCCGGTTGCTGCTGCCCATGCCGAGGACGATGCGACCGGGCGCGACTCCGGCCAGCGCCGCCGTCTCCATGGCGACGAGCGCGGGGTGGCGCGTGTACGGGTTGACGACACCGAGGCCGATCACGATGCGCTCGGTGACCGCGGCCGCCGCTCCGGCCAGGGCGTAGGCGCCGGGATCGAAGTAGTCCTCGATGATCCAGAGGCTGCCGAGGCCCGCGCGCTCGGCGGCGCGTGCCAGGTCAGTGGTACGGCCGGGAAGGTCGTGGCCGCTCAGCGCGACGCCGAGGCTATCGGTCCAGCGCCAGTCCATAGGCCTCGCGGAGGACGGTGAGGAGACGATCGAAGTCGCCGTCGGCGGCCGGCACCGGCGGCAGCCACGCGCGGCTGGCCCCGGGGTCCTTGAGGCCGCCGGAGGTGAGCACGACGACGATCGTCTGCTCCGCGTCGAGCGCCCGGCGCGCGGCGAGCTGCATGACGGCCGTCAGTGACGCCGCCGACGAGGGCTCGACGTAGAGGCCTTCCTCGCGCGCCAGCGCGCGCTGTGCCTCCAGCACGCCCTCGTCGGTCAGTCGCACGCCGGCGCCGCCCGAGTCGCGCAACGCGGCCAGACCCTGCCAGGTGCCGTAGCGTGAGGCGATGGAGAACGCGACGGATGGCCCGGCCGCCTCGACCGGCTCCGGCGCTTGCAGCCCCCGCTCCAGCGCGTGCGCGAGAGGACCGAAGGGTTCGGCGGCGATCATGCGCGGCGCGTGCTTCACGAGGCCGAGCGTTTGCAGCTCCGTCCATCCCTTCCAGATCCCGTAGAGCCCGTCGCTATAGGCGCTCGGCACGACGACGACGTCCGGCGCCGTCCAGCCGAGATCCTCGGCGATCTCGTACGCGATCGTCTTGTAGCCCTCGACGCCCCACGGGTTGGAGCCGACGGGCGGTGTCACGAAGCCGCTCGTCGGGTACCAGCCGAAGCGCTCGATACCCTGGCGCATCAGCTCCCAGCGCGACTCCGAGGTGGGGCAGGCGACGACGGCCGCGCCGTACGCCTGCATCAGCGTCTTCATCGTCTCGGGGACCGAGGCGAGCGTGAAGATGACGCACGGCAGGCCGGCCCGCGCGGCGTAGGCGGCCGTGGACGCGCCGTGGTTGCCCGTGGACGAGATGGTGATCACGCGCGCGCCCGTCTCGAGGGCATGCGTGACGGCCGTCGCGCAGAGCCGGTCCTTGTACGACCACGTCGGGTTCTGGCTCTCGTCCTTCGCATAGAGCCGCGGGAGGCCAAGCCGCCGGCCGAGGCGCTCGAGGTGGACGAGCGGCGTGGCGCCCTCGCCGAGCGAGACGGGATGTGCCGGCCGCACCGGCAGCAGGTGGCGAAAGCGCCAGAGCCCGCGCGCCGCGGTGCCGAACGTCTCGGGTGTCACGCC
>QHSB01000280.1 GCA_003220335.1 Candidatus Rokuibacteriota bacterium | reverse complement strand
GCGGGGGCGGCTTGTGTATCTGATCGGTGACAGCTGCGGCGATAGCCGTCGATTGTGCTTGACAGATTTTTCGGGCGCTGTCAGCCGCGTGTCCCTGATCGATCCGGAATGCCGACCCAGTGGCGCGCGTTGACGCTCAGACACGCGATGCGAAGCGTCCTCAAAAAAATTAGGGACGGCGGGGCGATCGCGGGGCCTGGCGAAGCGACGAGCCATTGAAAATCGCGGTGTAGAGTCGGCGCAGACAAGAGGAGACACGCCGATGAACATGCTTTCTGATATCAGCCTCGCGCCCATCATTCAACCCATTGTTGGCTCGGCGGCCGACCTGGAACATCTCGGCGACCAGATCGCCGAGCTCTCCGCCCACCTCGATGCCGCCGGCGCCCGCCTGCTGGATCTGATCCGGGAGTTCGACGCTCGAGGCGGCTGGAACACGGGCTTTGTCTCCTGCGCCGCGTGGCTGACGTGGCGAGTCGGGCTGGACCGCGGCGCCGCCCGGGAGCGGGTCCGCGTCGCTCGGGCCCTCGGCACGTTGCCGTTGCTGGCCCAGGCCCTCGCGCGTGGGGAGCTGTCGTATTCGAAGGTGCGCGCTCTCACCCGTATCGCCACCCCGGAGACCGAAGAGCGGCTGCTCAGGGTTGGGACGGCCGGCACCGCCGAGCACGTCGAGCGCATCGTTCGCGGCTGGCGTCGGGTCGATCGACAGGCCGAAGCGCGCGAGACGGCGCGGCGCCACGCCAGCCGCGCGCTGCATGTGTATCAAGACGGAGACGGTATGGTCGTCGTCCGTGGGCGGCTGGACCAGGAGGTCGGCGCCGTGCTTCTGCAGGCGCTGGCTGCGGCCCGCGAGACGCTTCATCAGCGGTCGCGCGCCACGCACCCAGGCACCGGGCCCGCTGACGTCTCCGAGGAAACGCCCACCATGTCGCAGCAGCACGCCGACGCGCTGGCCCTCATCGCGGAAGCGGCGCTTCACCACGGCATGGATCCCGGTACAACGGGCGAGCGGTACCAGGTCGTGGTTCACGTCGACGCCGCGTTCCTGGCGGACCCGGATGCACCTGGCGAGTCCGTCCTCGAGGACGGAACACACGTTCCCGCAGAAACGTCTCGGCGCCTGGCATGCGATGCGAGCCGAGTGGTGATGCGTCACGATGCCGATGGCCGTGTCACCGAGGTCGGCGCCCGCACTCGAACGATCCCGCCGGCGCTACGCCTGGCACTCCAACATCGAGATCGCGGTTGTCGCTTCCCCGGGTGCGGCGTCCGCTTCAGCCAGGGCCATCACATTCGTCACTGGGCACACGGAGGCCCGACTACCCTGTCGAACCTTGCCCTGCTGTGTCGTCGGCACCACCGCGCGGTCCACGAAGAGGGCTACGGCGTGGAGCGCCCGCCCGACGGCGAGCTCCGCTTCCGGCGGCCAGACGGCCGGATCCTGCCCGAAAGCCCGCCGCCGGCGGCGGTGCCCGCCGATCCCGTCGAGGCGCTACGAGCGCAGCACGACGCGCAGCACCTTCGCATTCACGCGCGGACGGCGATGCCGGGCTGGCTGGGAGAGCGCCTGGACGTGGGCTGGGCGATCGACGTTTTGCATCCGCTGGCCGCCTCTGGCCGCACCGAGGTCGAAACCCACGTCTCCAAAGGAGGCGCTCCCTGAGGCGGAGACTGCAAGCTGCAATCAGTTTCGCCAGACGCCGTGACGATCTCTGCGTGACCGTGCGCTTCGAAGGCCTTCGGGCTGCGCCGTCTCCTGGAGCTCAACGCTCACCCGTGCAGCGTCTTCATCACCTCGGCGTTGCCGGTCAGCTCGCCCGGACGCCCGGCGAAGATGATCTCCCCGCGATCGATGGCGTAGAGGCGGTCGGCGATGCGGCCGGCGTTCTGCACGTGGGACTCGGCGATGAGCACGGCCACGCCGAGGGCCTTGATGGCGCGCACCGCCTCGATGAAGCGCGTGACCACCACCGGCGCCAGTCCCTCGAACGGCTCGTCGAGCAGCAGGACGGCCGGCGACAGCGTGAGCGCACGCGTGATCGCGACCATCTTCTTCTGGCCGCCGGACAGGTGCAGGCCGCGGCGGGTCAGGAAAGCCTTCACCTCGGGGAAGATGCCGAAGATTCGCTGCTCGGCGGCCGCGTCGCGCGGCACCCGCCCCGTCCCGATCCAGGCGGTGATCTGGAAGTTCTCCTCGACGGACAGGTCGGGGAAGATCCCACAGTCCTCCGGCGCGTAGCCGATGCCCATGCGCGCCCGCTCGTGCGCGGCCACCCGCGTGACCTCCTGCCCCTTGAAGCGAACGACGCCGCTGCGCGCGGGCAGGAGGCCCATGATCGTGTCGATGGTCGTCGTCTTGCCGGCGCCGTTGCGTCCCACGAGGCAGACCGCCTCGCCGGCGCCGACGGTCAGCGAGATCGAGCGGAGAATCTGGGCGGGGCCGCGGTAGGTCTCGACCCTCTCCAGCTCCAGCATCGGACCGGGCGCCTTCACCGTGGCGGCTCCGGGGTGCCGATCAGCGTGGTCAGCACCCGCTCGTCGCGGCGGATCTGATCGGGGGTGCCGTCGGCGAGAATCGTGCCCTGGTGCATGGCCACGATGCGGTCGGAGTACGAGAACACGACGTCCATGTCGTGCTCGATGATCGCCGCCGAGATGCCTTCCGATCGCACGATGGAGACGATGGTGTCCATGATCGGCGCCTTCTCGCGCGTGCCGACCCCGCTCGTCGGCTCGTCGAGGAAGAGCAGCCGGGGCTTCAGCGCGTAGGCGATGGCGACGTCGAGCAGCTTGCGCTCGCCCTGCGAGAGCCCGCCCGCCAGCGTGCGCGCCTTGGCGTCGAGCCGGAAGAGCGAGAGCACCTCCGTCGCCTCCGCCCACACCGGCCGATCCGCATCGGCCAGGGTCAGCAGGCGCCGGGTCTTGCCCTGGCGCGAGAAGATGGCGAGCGCCACGTTGTCGAGCGCGCTGAGCTGGTCGAAGAGGTTCACGAGCTGGAACGAGCGCGCGATCCCCGCGCGGATCCGCTCCTTCACCGGCTGCTTCGTGACGTCCTGACCCCGGAAGAGGATCCGGCCCTCGTCGGCCGTCAGCAGCCCGCTGATCAGGTTGACGAGCGTCGTCTTGCCGGCGCCGTTGGAGCCGATGAGGGCGAGCACCTCGCCCTCCTGCACGCGGAAGTCCACGCGATCCACCGCGCGGAACTCACCGAACTGCTTCACCACGGCCTTCGTCTCGAGCAGCACGCTCATCGCGGCGCCCTCCGTCGTGCCATCAGCCGCTCCGCCGTGCCGACGATCCCCGTGGGCAGCGAGAGCACGAGCACCACGAGAATGACGCCGAGGAACAGCTGCCAGTACACCGTGTAGCCGACCGCGTAGCTCTCGAGGTAGTTGTAGACCACGGCGCCGACGATCGGGCCGACGAAGGTCCGGAAGCCGCCCAGCACGGCCATGAACACGATCTTGCCGGAGAAGGTCCAGTGCAGGATGTCGGGCGTGGTGAGGCCGTTGAGCGGCACCCACAGCGCGCCGGCGACGCCGGTGAACACGCCCGACAGCATGAACGCCACCCAGCGGTAGCGCCAGATGGGGATGCCGATGAACTGCGCGCGCGTCTCGTTGTCACAGATGGCCTGCAGCGCGCGCCCGAACGGCGAGTTGACGATCACCCTCATGACGGCCACGCAGACGAGGAAGACGGCCAGCACGTAGTAGTAGTACGCGTGGGCGAGGAACGCGATCTTGTCGCCCTTGCCCGTGACCACGCCGAGCAGCGTCGGCGTCGGCACGCGCAGGCCGTCGGTGCCGCCGGTCACCCAGAAGAACTTGAAGGCCAGGCTCCACAGCACCTGGGAGAGCGCCATGGTGAGGATGCCGAAGAAGATGCGCGTGTAGCGGACGCAGGCGACGCCGAAGATCGCGGTGACGAGCACGGAGGCCACGATGGCGCCGAGCAGGTGCAGCTCCATCGAGGTGACCCCGAGATACTTGACCATGAGCGCGACGGCGTAGGCGCCGACGCCGAAATACGCGGAATGGCCGAAGGAGAGCAGGCCCGTGTAGCCCAGCAGGAGATTGAAGCCCAGCGCGGCGATGGCCATCGCGAGGCCGTAGGCGAGGAGGATCGTCTGGTACTGGTCGGCCACCCAGGGCAACACCAGCAGCACCATCAACACAGGCGCCGCGTACCAGAGCCGCCGCATCGGCGAGCGCGTCGGGATGACGACGGTGGTGACGGTGCTCACGCGCGTCCGAACAGGCCCGCCGGCCGGACGAGGAGCACGGCCGCCGCCATGAGATAGAGCACCGCCAGCTCCACCTCGGGGAACCACGTGATGCCCGCCTCGCGCACGATGCCGACGATCAGCGCGCCGAGCAGCGCGCCCTCGAGACTACCGAGACCACCGATGACGACGACGATGAACGAGAGGATCAGCGCGTCCACGCCCATGCCGAGCACGGCCGACTGGCTCGGCACGATGATGGCGCCGCCGAGGCCGGCCATGAAGCAGCCGAGGGTGAAGGCCTGCACGTAAACGCGGTTGACGTTGACGCCCAGCGCCGCCGCCATGCGCATGTCCTGCGAGGTCGCGCGGAGCACGACGCCGAAGCGCGTGCGGTAGATGAACGCCCAGAGGAAGATCGCGGCCAGCGCGCCCACGCCGATCACGAGGAAGTTGTAGGTCGGATAGAGCGTGTCGCCGACGGTGACCGAGCCGAAGTTCTCGAAGACGACGCTGGCCGAGAGCGGATACGGGCCCCAGAGGAAGCGGATGACGTCGTCGATGATCATGAGCAGGCCGAAGGTCACGAGCAGCTGATACTCCTCCGCGCGCTTGTAGAAGGGCCGCAGCAGCGTGGGCTCGAGCAGGGCGCCGGCCGCGGCGGCCGCGATGGCGCCGGCGGGCAGGAGAGCCAGCAGCACCCAGGTCGGCGCGCCGCTTCCGGCCTCGCCGACGGCGACGGAGGTGCTCAGATAACCGATGATCCACGCGCTGACGTAGGCGCCGAAGGCGTAGAGGTTGCCGTGGGCCAGGTTCACGATGCGCATGACGCCGTAGATGAGGCTGAGCCCGCCGGCGATCAGGAAGAGCACCGAGGCATAGAGCAGGGCGTTGAAGACGTGGATGAGGACGATGTCCATCAGTCGATGTCCATCAATCGCCCACGCGGTACGCCAGCACCTTCACCTCCGGGTTCACGAGATTGCCGTTGAGCGCCAGCGCCAGCAGCACCCGGTACGCGCCGGGCTTGAGCCGGCCCGCCAGGTCCACCACCAGGCGCCCGTTCTGCACGTCGCGCGAGGTGCCGGCGGCGGCCACCTCGTCGTTCGGCCCCAGCACGCTGAAATGCACGGTGAGCGGCTCGCGGAACTTCTCGCTGGCCGGCTGCGGCCGGAACGGCTCGCGCACGATCTTATACGAGCGCGCGAATTTCTCGATGTTTTCCACGTCGGCCTGGATCTCGAGCCGCTCGCCGCGCCGCTCCGTCTTGACGATGAACGCCCGCAGCGGGATCGGGTACTGGTCGAAGGAGCCCACCCCGAGCGGATAGGTGAAGTCGCGGAACACGACCAGCGACGCCGACTCCGGCGTCACCTTGCCGAGCACGTAGGGCCCGGCCGTCACCAGCCAGTGACCGTGGGTGCGCGCGAATTCGCGGAGGGCGGCCCAGCGCTGCTTCGCCTGCTCCGGGGTCACCAGCGCGCGCAGCGCCTCCGGCACGAAGGCCCGGCGATGCAGCTCGGCCGCCAGCGTCCCGAGCGCGGCCCGCTGTTTGGGATCGCGCACGAGATCGAGCCAGGGCACGCCGCGGCGCGCGGCCTCGCGCTCGGAAACGGCGCCGAGGCCACGCGCCGCTGCCTGCTCCATGAGCACGAGCACCGGCCACGGCGTCGCGCTCCACGGCGGCGCCAGCGCGGGCGCCGTCTCTGCGTCCACCGCCGCCTTCAGATAGACCTCGACCTCGGGGACGTCGTACAGGAGCTGCATGTCACCGAGGTCCTTGATCTCCTTGCGGACGCCGAGCACGCGCACGGCGGCGACCGCGTCGCGGGCGGCGGAGGCGTAAGGATAGAGGATGTCGGCGACGCTCATCCGCTGGTCGTCGTGCGTCTTGGACAGCAGCACGCGGTAGACGATCTTCGTCCGCGCCGGCACGCCCGCGCCGGCCGGCGTGAGCGTCGACGGAAGCAGCGCGTCGGCGGGAGCCTCCCTCACCTCGCTCACCGCGGCCGGCCGCGCGCGGTTCGGAATGAAGCGCGCGCTGTCGGGGTCGAGCAGGAGCGCATCGTCGCCGACGGCCGACCACACGAGCCGGCCGGCGGCGTCGGTGAAGCCGCCGATCGGATTCCACGCCGCGCGCGGACGGCCGAGCACGCCGACGCGCAGCCAGCCGTTCCACGGGAAATCCTTCAGCTTGGCGGTGCGGATGAAGATCGGCGACGCGATGCCCGCCTGGGAATCGGCGGCGACGTTCTCGATGCCCTCGGCGTAGTCGTTGTTGAGCGGCTCGCGGCGCAGGGTGTAGCCGAGCACCACGCGCTCGCAGCCTGACGAGGCCTGCGCCACGATGCGCCGCTCGAGGTTGACGCGCTCGGCCGGCGTACGCCAGTCGCCCTCGACGCGACGGCGGAAGGCGTCGTCGGCCGCTGCGCGCGCCGCCGGCGAGGACTGCAGCAGCCACGCGTGGAACCAGCCTTTCTTCACCCAGGGCGGCGCGCCGGTGAGCAGCGTCGAGAGCTCGATCTCCTCGAGCACGGCGTCGGCGTCACGGCCCGCCGTCGGCACGTCGGTCCTGGCCAGGGCCTGGGCCAGCGCACCGGTGGCGCGCACGCGCGGCGCCTTGCCCGCCGCGTGCTCGCGCGCCTTCTCCACCAGGTCGGCGTGCATCAGGTAGTCGTCGTGCAAGGGCGTGACGGGATAGGGATGCGCAACGAAGGGAGCGCGCGCGCCGAGAGCGCGCGCCACCTGCACGCCCGCGGCGCACCGGCTGTCGGCATCGGTGAACGCGCCGGCGGCGCGCGGGAACGTCAGCACCACGAAGCCGCGCAGCGATTCCGCCCAGCGCGTGTCCGGCGGCGCCGCCCCCGGCGCGAAGGGATCACCGCCGACCCAGGCGTGTAGCGCGTTCTTCCGGAACAGCGCGGCCGCGGCCGCCGGCGACGCGACGAAGCGGACGTCGACCTCCTGCGGGTAGTACGACGGATAGAACGTGAGCTCGTGGCCGGCGCGCGCGGGCGCGGCGACGAGCAGCAGAGCGGCAAGGGACAGCGCGGCAGGGAATCTCACGGACAGACGACGAGGCCGGGCGAGCGCCCGGCCCCGTCGCACGACCTCAGGCCTTCATCTGCGGCCAGGTCTTGTCGATCCAGGTGAACGTCGACGTCGGCTCGCCCTTCGGCCAGCCGGGAGGCGCCGTGATCGAGCGGATCGGGATGGTGATGATCCGCGCCGGATCGAGCACCGGGAACGGGTACTCGTCGGTGTTCTTGCTGAATCCGATGAGCGCGTCCTTGTAGCCCTGGTGGTTGTCGGGGCGGATGTAGACGTAGCCCGCCGGCCCCGCCATCATCATGCCTTCGAGCATCGCGATGATCGCGTCGTCCTCGGGCCAGCCGCCCACGAGCCGGTTGGCCTTCTCGATGGCGGCCTTGAGCATGAACGTCGTCGTGTACGCGCCCTCGGCCTGGAAGTTGGGGTACTCGTTGAAGCGCTTGTGGTAGCGCTCGACGAACGTCTTGTTGTAGGGCCACTTGTCGCCGGCGGGATACGTGAAGTGGTAGTTGCTGTGCACGCCGGCGATGACCCCTTCCGGGTGATCCTTGCCGAGCGCGTGCGGCGCCACGCCCAGCGCGAGCGTGGTCGCGAACTTCGCCTTCTGGAACATGCCGTACCGCAGGGCCTGCTTGTAGAGCGCGACGTAGTCGCCGCCCCACACCGAGGACACGATGAGGTCGGGCTTGGAGGCGAGCGCCTTCGTGATGTGCGAGGAGAAGTCCGTGGTGCCGAGCTTGGGCCAGCCCTCGGACACGATCTCCGCCGCCGGCATCATCTTCTTCATGACGATCTTGATGTGATCGAAGGCGTTGCGCCCGTACGAGTAGTCGGGATGGATATGGGCGATCCGCTTCGACTTCGGCCACGTCTGCACGATGGCGAGCGCGGTCGTCACGCCGTCCGCCGACTGGATGTTCGTCGTGCGGAACACGTAGTGCGGGTTGGGCACCGCCTTGTCGAACAGGAAGTCCGTGCAGCCGTCGACGAACATCGTGAGGACCTTCAGCTCCTCGGCCACCGGCCCGAGCGCCGGCGTGTTGCCCGAGGACGTGATGCCGCAGAAGAAGTCGATCTTCTCCGACAGCTTCAGACGACGCAGCTCCTTGACGTTCGCGTCGGTGCCGGCGTTCTCGTCCGCCTTGAGCAGCTCGATCTTGCGCTTGCCGAGCAGGCCGCCGGCGGCGTTGATCTCCTCCGTCGCGAGCTGCTGGCCCTTGAACATCGGCTCGCCGAGGACCGCCGCCGGTCCCGTGAAGAACGTCATGTGACCGATCTTGTAGGGCGTGTCGGGGATGTTGCCCTTCGGTGTGCTCTGAGCATGCGCGATGCCGACCACCGGGAGGATGCCGGGGACAGCGCTGAGCGCCGCTCCCATCCCCACGCCGAGCCCGGCTAAAAAGTCACGCCGATTCACTTCCGCCATGTGTGTTCCTCCTGGTGAGAGACTGCTCGGTTCGGGGCGAGACGCTTACAACGTGCACTCGCTGTAACACGCTGGTCTGACCACGTCAAGTCGCCCACTATAATAAGGACCGTGGCTCTCGGGTTCCCGTCCGCCATCGGCGTCGTGGTGCGCGGGGTTGGGCGCGCTATCCGCGCGCGGCCCGCGGTGGTGGCGCTCGTCGCCGTCGGCGTGGTGGCGCTCGATGTGCTCCTGCCGCCGCTGGTGCTCTCCGTGGCGCGGGCGCCGTGGACGTTCTTCACGTTCAATCCCTGGCTCAAGAGCGTTCCGGCCTACCTCGCGTCCAGCCAGCCATGGTCGGAGAAGCTCGAGTTCCTCTCACGGCTACGTCGCGCTCTGGCTCGAGCGACGTGCTGCGGCCGCGCGCGGCTGGCGCGCCGGCGCCGGAAGCACGGGCGGCGCCGTCGGTGCATGCGTCAGCGTCCTGGGACTCTCGACGGGCCCCTGCAGCGTCGTCGGCTGCGGCGCGCCCGTGCTGCCGGTGGTGGGACTGGTCTTCGCGGGACTCTCGAGCACGACGCTCACCGTGATGTCGCAGGTCTCGCGCATCTCCGCCATCGCCGTGGTCGTCGCGCTACTGCTCGCGATCGCGTGGCTGGGCTGGCAGATGGGTGATCGAGGAGCGCCCCGGGTTCCCCGGGGCGTTCCGAGCGCTGGGGGGTCTGGGGGGCCATTTCGGGGCCCCCCAGGTGAATAGCCTGCTAGCTCTTGTTGAGCGAGCGAACGATCTCGCGGCAGAAGGCCGGCAGATCGTTCGGGTTCCGTGAGGTGATGAGGTTGCCGTCCACGACGACCTCGGCGTCCTTCCAGTCACAGCCCGCCGCGACGAGGTCGTCCTTGATCGAGAAGAACGACGTCGCCTTGCGGCCCTTGAGGATGCCGGCGGAGACGAGCATCCAGCCCGCGTGACAGATGGCGGCGACCACCTTCCCCTGCTGCGCGGCTTCGCGCACGAGACTGACCATCGCGGCATGACGACGCATCATGTCCGGCGCGTAGCCGCCGGGCACGATGACCGCGTCGAACTCGACGGCCTTCACCTGCTCGGCCTGCGCGTCCACGTTCACCGGATAGCCGTGCTTGGAGGTGTAGGACTTGGCGCCGCCGGCTCCGATCACTTTTACATCCGCGCCTTCCTCGCGCAGACGGTAGTACGGCACCCAGAGCTCCATCTCCTGGTACATGTTCTCGGCGAGAATCGCGATCCGCTTGCCTTCCAGCTTCATGGACCCTCCTTCAGGATTTGCGCGACGTCTGGGAAAAGAACGTGCCGACGAGCGGCCGGAGCGATCGCCCGCCGCACTCCGGGCACGTGGCGCTTGCCTTGTCGTGCTCGCTGATCGACATGGTGCGCGTGACTTCCTTCTTGCACCCCTCGCAGAAATACTCGTAGATGGGCATGGCCATCCTCCTTCCGGGCAGGACGGGTTGAGAAGTTCGGCAACGAGGAGAGTCTACGCCCGGCGGAGCGAGTCGACCAGCCAGCGCGCCGTGCGCAGCAGGCGCCCGTCGCCGTGGCGCGCGCCGACCAGCTGCACGCCGAGCGGCAGGCCGTTGGCGCCGCTCATGAGCGGCACGCTGAGCGCGGGCAGCCCGCACAGCGTCCACAGCGAGCAGAACATCGGATCGCCGGTGGACGCGAGCCCGGCCGGGGCGATGCCGGTGGCGGCGGGGGTCAACAGGGCGTCGTATTTCTGCTCGAACAGCTCGGTGAAGCCCTCGTTGAGACGCGGGATCTGGGCCAGCGCCTCGAGGTAGTCGGCGGCGCCGTGGCCGCGCCCACGCTCGATGCGCGCGCGGAGCCGGTCGGAAAGGCGCGCGCGGCCCTTGTCCCACTCGCGAGCGAGGCTCACCGCCACCTCCGCCTCCATGATGATGCCGTGCCAGTCCCACGCCCGCTCGATGGCACCCGCGAGCTCGACCTCTTCCACGCGGTCGCCGAGGCGCTCGATCAGCTCGGCGAACGCGTCCTGCGCGTCGGCATCCACGCGGCTCCAGTGCGGCGTCTTCACGAAGCCGAACGTGGGCGGGATCGGCGCCTCTTCGGCAGCCACCGCGCGGTACGGCGTGTGCGCGCGCGGGCTCGACTCGAACTCGTCCTCGTCGTGGACGACGCACGACTCCAGCAGCAGCGCGACGTCCTCGAG
>QHSB01000279.1 GCA_003220335.1 Candidatus Rokuibacteriota bacterium | reverse complement strand
CGTGCACAACCGGCACGTGGTGGAGTCGCTGCGCGCCAAGGGCGCCATCTTCGTCGACGAGCTGGACGAGGTGCCGGACGACGCCACGGTGATCTTCAGCGCCCACGGCATCTCGCCGGCCGTGCGGGAGGACGCCCAGCGGCGCGGGCTGCGCGTGATCGACGCCACCTGCCCGCTGGTGACGAAGGTGCACCTCGAGGCGGTCCGCTACGCGCGCGAGGGCTATTCGATCGTGCTCATCGGCCACGAGGACCACGACGAGGTCATCGGCACCCTCGGCGAGGCGCCCGAGCGCATCGTCGTCATCGACAGCGCGGCCGAGGTCGAGAGGCTCGAGGTGCCGAACCCCGAGAAGATCGCCTACCTCACGCAGACGACGCTCTCCGTCGACGACACGCGCGACGTCATCGAGGCGCTGCGTCGCAAGTTCCCCCGCATCGTCGGCCCGTCGCGCGACGACATCTGCTACGCCACCCAGAACCGCCAGGCCGCCGTGAAGCGGCTGGCCGGCGACGTCGACGTCCTCCTCGTCATCGGGGCCGCCAACTCCTCCAACGCCAACCGCCTCGTCGAGGTGGCGAAGATGGCGGGCAAGATCGCCTACCTCACGCAGACGACGCTCTCCGTCGACGACACGCGCGACGTCATCGAGGCGCTGCGTCGCAAGTTCCCGCGCATCGTCGGCCCGTCGCGCGACGACATCTGCTACGCCACCCAGAACCGCCAGGCCGCCGTGAAGCGGCTGGCCGGCGACGTCGACGTCCTCCTCGTCATCGGGGCCGCCAACTCCTCCAACGCCAACCGCCTCGTCGAGGTGGCGAAGATGGCGGGCACGCACGCCTACCTCATCAGCGACGTGAGCGACATCCGCGCGGAGTGGCTGGCCGGCGCGAGCCGCATCGGCATCACCGCCGGCGCCTCCACGCCCGAGATGCTGGTGGCGCAGGCCGTGGACGCGCTGCGCGGCCGCGGCGTGAGCGTCCGCGAGGTCCACGTGGTGGAAGAGGACGTGCGCTTCGCCATCCCCCAGGAGCTCGAGCGCATGGCGCAGGAGCGCGGCATGGCGCTTCCCGAGCGGACGGCCATGCGTCAGTCGATATAGGCGTGAAGCCGGGTCGCGGCACGACGCTGTTGCAAGCTCTCTATTGAGATGGGGGGCCTCGATAGGGCCCCCCAATCCCCCCAACGTGTACCTCACGGAGTTTCGATGAAGCGTTTATCGCTGCCCATGCTGCTGTTCCTCCTGCTCGTGCCCGCGTCCGCCACCACGCAGGACGTCGGTGAGAAAAAGGTGCTCGACAACGACCGCGTCGCCGTCTACGAGTTCGTCTTCCCGCCCGGCTTCAAGGGCGAGGAGCACGGCGCCGTCGCCGACGAGTTCGCCTACGTCCTGGACGGTGAGTTCACGGTGGTGACGCAGGGCAAGGGCAAGCAGGTGTTTCGCCGCGGCGAGATCGAGTACGCCGCCAGGCGCACCGTCCACTATTCGCTCAACGAGTCGAAGAAGCCAGCACGCGTCCTCGTCGTGCTGCTGAAGGAGCGCTGACATGCATCTGATCACGTTCCGCAAGGGATCATCAAAGCCGCGCGTGGGCGCGCTGGTCGGCGAGGCCGCTCTCGACCTCGGCGCGCTGGCCGCGGACCTCGCACGCGAGCGGGGCACCGTCCGCCAGGGGCGCGGCGGCTTTCCCAAGACGATGCTCGACCTCATCGCGCGCGGCCCTGACGCGCTGGCGCTGGCGCGCGAGGCGCTGGCCCACGGCGAGGCCGTCCTCAAGCGCGACGGCATCGGCGCGCTGGCCGAGCGCAAGCTCGGCGTCGCCGCCGAGAAGGCGCGGCTCGAAGCGCCCATCCCGCGTCCCGCCCGCAACGTCTTCTGTCTGGGGCGCAACTACAAGGAGCACGCCGCCGAGCGCGGCGCCGAGGCGCCGACGCATCCCGTCTACTTCACCAAGGCGCCGGAGTGCGTGCTGGCCCCGGGCGGCAAGATCGTCCACCACGCGGTGACGCAGCAGCTGGACTACGAGGTCGAGCTGACGGTGGTGATCGGCGCGGCCGGGCGCGACATCCCGCGCGAGCAGGCGCTGAGCCACGTCTTCGGGTACACGATCGTCAACGACATCACCGCGCGAGATTTACAGAAGCTTCACCAGCAGTGGTTCAAGGGCAAGTCGCTCGACACGTTCTGTCCGATGGGACCGGTGCTGGTCACGGCCGACGAGATCCCCGATCCGCAGACGCTCAACATCACGCTGCGCGTGAACGGCGAGACGCGCCAGTCGAGTCACACGTCCAAGATGATCTTCCCGGTGGACGAGTGCATCGCCGTGCTCTCGCAGGGCTTCACGCTCCTGCCCGGCGACGTGATCGCCACCGGTACGCCCGAGGGCGTGGGCGCCGCCCTCGGCAAATTCCTCAAGAAGGGCGACAAACTCGAGGCCGAGGTCGAGCGCATCGGCGTGCTCGCCAACCGCGTCGTCGCGCCCGTTTAACATGGGGGGCCCCGACATGGCCCCCCATACCCCCCCAACGCTCGTCGCGCCCCGAGTGAATCGGGGCGCGCCTCGGCCTGGCAAGGAGGTCGCCATGCGATTTCAGGGACGGGTTGTCATCGTGACCGGCGCCGCGCGCGGCATCGGCGCGGTGACCGCGGAGGCCTTCGCGCGTGAAGGCGGGCGGGTCGCGGTCCTCGACCTCGATGGCCCCGGCGCCGACGCCGCCGCCAAGCGCCTGCGCGAGAGCGGCGCCGAGGCGGTCGGGTTCCGTGCCGACGCGGCGGCGTCCGCCGAGGTGCGCGCCGTCGTCGAGGCCGTGGTGGGGCAGTGGGGCCGCATCGACGTGCTCGTCAACAACGCGGGCGGCTTCGCCACGATGCGGGCCACCGAAGACATCACCGACGAGGAGTGGGACTCGATCCTCCGCAGCAACCTCACGAGCGCCTTCGTGTGCTCGCGCGCCGTCCTGCCCCTGATGAAGCGCCAGCGCTCGGGCCGCATCGTCAATCTGGCGTCGGTGGTGGCGCGCGGCGGCGCCGTGCGCGTGACCTCGCACTACGCGGCGGCCAAGGCCGGGGTCGTCGGCTTCACGCGCCATCTGGCGCTGGAGGTCGGGCCCGACGGCATCACGGTGAATGCCGTCGCGCCGGGCACGACGATGACCGAGCGCGTGAAGGCGCTGCGCACGCCGGAGCAAACCCGCGAGGTGGCGCAGACCATCCCGGCGCGGCGGCTCGGCGAGCCGATCGAGATCGCGGAGGCGATCCTGTTCCTCGCCTCCGACGCCGCGAGCTTCGTGAACGGCGCGACGCTCGACGTCAACGGTGGCCAGGTGATGGCCTGACCTCGATCAGGCGGGAAGGATCGCGAAGCCCTCGCGGCGCGCGGCGTCCCGCAGGCGGGTGTCGAGGCACACGAACGTCGTGCCCTGCGGACTGTCTTCCGACGAGGCGAGCGCGGCCGCCAACTGAAGAGCGTCACCCGCACGCAGGGGATGGGCGCCGAGAAGCCGTCCGGCTCGCTCACGCAGCGTCGCGGTCGGCGGGACGACGTCCGAGCTGTCCATCAGATCGACCAGCCGGCGCATCGCATTTCCCAGCAGTGCCGCCGATAGCGGCTTCTCGCGATGTCGGCGGAACACCGCCGACTGACACTCCACCGGACACGCCCACCACACGGTCTTCTGGTGATCGGAGCCGACCAGGCTGAGGAGAGCAGCCGACGCGTGAGCAGGAAGAATAGTCGGCACGAGCGCCGAACTGTCCCAGAACATCAGCGGCTCTCCTCGCGCTCTTCGAGTAACGCCTTCAGGACATCGTCGCCGACCCGCGGACCTCGCAGCGGTTTCGTGAAATACCGCGGCAGTCGTTGGCTTCCAGGGATGAGGACGCCGGCGCGGATCAAGCGCTCGCGGCGCGAATCGGCTCCGTCGGCCCCGCTCAGGGCCATGAGCTTGGCGACGGGCCGGCCGCGCTCGGTGACGATGACCTCCTGGCCGCGCCTGGCGATCTCGAGATAACGGCTGAGCTGAGCCTTGAGGCGGGCGACCCCGACTTTGGTCATGTGACTATTATGGTCACTTCGAGGCCGTGCGGTCAATCCGGCGCAGAACGGCGCGACGCTCGACGTCAACGGCGGCCAGGTGATGGCCTAGCGGGCGGTCGGTCCGAGCAGGTCGTCGATCGCGACGAGGACGTCACCAAGCGCAGCGGGCCTCACCGTGTCACCGCGATCCAGCGTCTCCAGGTCACGGTAGGCGCCGCCGACCGGCTCGCGGTACACCTCGACCCGCTCGGCGACCAGGTCGCACAGCCACGTCTCGCGCACGCCGACGGCGGCGTAGAGCGGAATCTTCACCCGCCGATCCAGACGCAGCGTCGTGTCGGCGACCTCGATGAGCAGCAGGACGTCGGCGACGCGCGGATGGCTCGCCGCGTAGAAGTCGTCGCGCGGGCGCAACAGGAGGATGTCGGGCTGGAGCTCCGAGTCGGCCTCGGGAAACTGGACCGGGTTCTGCACGCGCACGATCACGCGCTCAGCGAGCCGTGAGGTCCACAGGCGATTGAGGCGGTCCACCGTGCTCGCATGGCGGGCGCCGATCGGCTCGCGCACGACGATCTGGCCGGCGATGAGCTCCAGCCGCTCGTCGCACCCCAGGATGCCGGCCTCGCCCATACGATGGTATTCGTCCACGGTGAAGCGCCGCGCCGGCTCGTCCAAGGCCATCGTCAGTATTCGACGCCGCAGCGCGCCGCCTGTCAACGCCCCGAAACCGATACGCTATACTCCCCGTCATGAGCTTCGTCAGCCACGTCGAGTGCACGATCTGCGGCCACCGCCACGACGCCAAGCGCGTGCTGAGCGTCTGCGAGCAATGCGGCCAGATGCTCGCGGTGCGCTACGACCTAGCGGGCGTGAAGGCCGGCGTGACCAAAGACGCGCTCCGCTCGCGCCCGCCGGGCATGTACCGCTTCCGCGAGCTGACGCCGCTCGACGACGGCGAGGAGCCGGTGACGCTGGGTGAAGGCAGCACGCCGCTGCTGGCCCTGCCCAGGCTGGCCGCGCACCTCGGTCTTCGACATCTCTGGGGGAAAGACGAAGGTCAGAATCCGACCGGATCGTTCAAGGCGCGTGGCCTCGGCATGGCCATCACCAAGGCGCGGGGCCTCGGCGCGCGCGGCTTCGTCATTCCATCCGCGGGCAACGCCGGCGGCGCCGCCGCCGTGTACGCCGCGCGCTGCGGGCTGCCGTGCGCGGTGATCGTGCCGCGCGGCACGCCGCCGGCGGCGATCGCCGAGGCCGCCATCGGCGGCGCGAAGGTCTTCACCATCGAGGGCTCGATCGCCACCGCCGGCAAGGTCGTCGCCAAGGTCGCGCCGCAAATCGGCTGGTTCGATCTCTCGACGCTCAAGGAGCCCTACCGGCTCGAGGGCAAGAAGACCATGGGCCTCGAGCTGGCCGAGCAGCTCGGCTGGACGATGCCCGACATCCTCTTATATCCGACGGGCGGCGGCACCGGCCTCGTCGGGATCCCCAAGGGCTACGAGGAATTGCGCGCGATGGGCTGGATCTCGGGCGCGCTGCCGCGCGTCGTGGCCGTGCAGGCTGAGGGCTGCGCGCCGATCGTGAAGGCGTTCCGCGAGGGCGCGGAGGCGACGGCGCCCTGGGACAATCCCACCACCCACGCGGCGGGGCTGCGCGTGCCGTCGCCCTTCGCCGGGCGCCAGATGCTGAAGATCCTGCGTGAAACGCGCGGCGACGCCATCGCCGTCGGCGAGGGCGCGATCCAGGACGCCCAGCGGCTGCTCGGCCGGCTCGAGGGCATCTGGACGTCGCCCGAGGGCGCCGCGCTCGTGGCCGCCCTCACCGGGATGAAGGAGCGGGGCGCCGTCGCCGCCGACGCGCGCGTGGTGCTGGTGCTGACGGGCGCCGGCATCAAGTACGACCCGCCGCCGCTGCCCCCCGCCGTCGACCTGACGGGTGCCGACGAGGAGATCGTCGCCGCGGTGCGGCGCGCGCTGGGCGTCTGACCCTCGGCGATGTGGTAGGATCGGCCCTCTATCGAGCACCCCTCGCTCCAGGAGGCCGGTCTTATGGCGATCGAGATCGGGAAGATCCGCAACGTCGGGGTCGTCGGTCACGGCGGCGTCGGCAAAACCTCCCTCGTGGAAGCCCTGCTCTTCACCGCCGGCGCCGTCACGCGGCTCGGCAAGGTGGACGATGGCAGCACGACCACCGACTTCGACCCCGACGAGGTCAAGCGCAAGATCTCGATCAACACCTCGGTCGCGTACCTCGACTGGAAGGGCCATCGCGTCAACCTCGTCGACACGCCGGGGTACGGTGACCTCATCGCCGACGCGCGCGCCGGGCTGCGGGTGGTGGACGCCGCGCTCGTCGTGGTGGACGCCGTGGCCGGTGTGCAGGTGCAGACGGAGAAGGTCTGGAAGTTCGCGAGCGAATACGACCTGCCGCGCGCCATCGTCGTCAATCGCCTGGACCGCGAGCGCGCCGACTTCTTCCGCACGCTCGACTCGCTGACGCGCCGCCTCAAGGGCCGCATCGTGCCGCTGCACATCCCCGTCGGCGAGGAGTCGGGCTTCAAGGGCTACGTCGACCTCGCCAAGATGAAGGCGTTCGTCTACGCCGACGGCAAGTCGTCGGAGACGGACATTCCGGCCGATCTCGTCGAGGGCGCCAAGGAATGGCGCGAGAAGCTCGTGGAGGCGGCGGCCGAGACCGACGACGACCTGCTCAGCAAGTACCTCGAGGAGGGCGCGCTCGACGAGGCCTCGATGCTCAAGGCGCTCAAGGGCGGCATCGGCGCCGGCACGATCGTGCCCGTGCTCTGCGCGGGCGCCTCGAAGTCCATCGGCAGCCACCCGCTCCTCGACATGATCGCCCAGGAGTTTCCGTCGCCCGCCGACCGCGGCGACATCACCGGCACCGACGTCAAGGCCAAGCAGACGGCGACGCGGACGGTGGACGCCAAGCAGCCGCCCGTCGCGCTGGTGTTCAAGACGCTGCAGGACCCCCACATCGGCAAGCTCTCGCTCTTCCGCGTGATGAGCGGCGTCGTGCGCGCGGACTCCACGCTGGTCAACCCGCTACGCGGCGCTCGCGAGCGCATGGGCCACGTGGCATGGCTGCAGGGCAAGACCCAGAAGCCCGTGGCCGACCTCGGGCCCGGCGAGATCGGCGTCGCCCAGAAGCTCAAGGAGACGCTCACCGGCGACACGCTCACCGACGAGGCGCACGCGTTCGAGATACCGCGCATCACCTTCCCCGAGCCGGCCATCAACTTCGCGATCCAGCCCAAGACGCGCGGTGACGAGGACAAGATCTCCACCGCGCTGTCGCGCATCGAGGAGGAGGATCCGACCGTCCACCACCAGTTCGACCCGGAGACCAAGCAGCTGCTGATCTCCGGCGTCGGCAGCATGCACGTGGAGATGACCGTCGAGCGCATGAAGCGCAAGTACAACGTGGACGTCACGCTGCTGCCGCCGCGCATCCCCTACAAGGAGACGGTGAAGGGGCGCGCGGAGGGGCAGGGTAAGTACAAGAAGCAGACGGGCGGCCGCGGCCAGTACGGCGACACGTGGCTGCGCGTGGAGCCGATGACGCGCGGCGGCGGCTTCGAGTTCGTGGACGACATCTTCGGCGGCGCCGTGCCGCGCAACTTCATCCCCTCCGTCGAGAAGGGCGTCCGCGACTGCATGAAGAAGGGCATCCTCGCCGGCTACCCGATCGTGGACATGAAGGTGACGCTCTACGACGGCTCGTACCACGACGTCGACTCCTCCGACATGGCGTTCCAGATCGCCGCCTCGATGGGCCTGCAGAAGGTCTTCATGGAGGCCCACCCGATCCTGTTGGAGCCGGTGATGAACGTCGAGGTGACCACGCCCGCCGAGGTGGCCGGCGACATCATCGGCGACCTCAACTCGCGGCGCGGCCGCATCGTCGGCATGGAGCCCGCGGGCGAGACGGCGGTCGTCCGCGCCCAGGCGCCGATGGCCGAGATGCTCACGTACGAGTCCAGCCTCCGGTCCATGACCGGTGGCCGCGGCGGCTACTCGATGGAGTTCTCGCACTACGAGGAAGTCCCCGCGTTCCTCGCCGACAAGGTGGTGAAGGACGTCAAGGCGGAGAAGGAAAAGGCCGAGAAGCACTGAGCCGGACGCACTAGAATAGACGTCGCATGATCTTCCAGCAGCTGCTGAACGAGGAGTCGGGCTGCCTGTCCTACCTGATCGGCTGCGCCCAGGCCGGGCGCGCCGTCGTGGTCGACCCGGGACGGGACCGCGTGCACGACTATCTCCGCATCGCCCGCAAGAAGGGGCTGAGCATCACCGACGTGGTCGAGACGCACACGCACGCCGATCACATCTCGGGCAACCGCGACCTCGCCGCCGCCACCCAGGCCGCCATCCACGTGCACCGCGCGGCCGGGGTGACCTTCCCGCACGCGACGCTCGCCGACGGCGACGTGATCCGCCTCGGCAACGTCGAGCTGAAGGCCTGCCACGCGCCCGGCCACACCCCCGACTCGATCTGCCTGCTCGTGACCGACCACACGCGCGCCGCCGAGCCGTGGTTCGTCCTCACCGGCGACACGCTCTTCGTCGGCTCCGTCGGACGCCCCGACCTCGGCGGTGCGTCGGCGGCCGGGGACCTCTGGGAGACGCTGCGCCGCGTGCTGCTGCCGCTGCCCGACGGCGTCGAGGTCTATCCGGCCCACGGCGCCGGCAGCGCGTGCGGGCGCGCGATGAGCGCGAAGGCCGCGTCGACGATCGGCTTCGAGCGGCGCTTCAACCCGGCCTTCCGCTTCGACGAGAAGGCGCGTTTCGTGGACTACATCATGGCGGACGTGCCCCCGAAGCCGGCCGCCTTCGAGACGATCGTGGCGAAGAACCGCGGCCTGCTGCCGCTCACGGCCGCCAAGCCGCGGCCGATGAGCGCGCGTGAGGCGTGGGAGGCGGCGCAGGCGGGCGCCACCATCCTCGACCTGCGCGATCCGGGTACGCACGGCGAGACCCATCCGGCCGGCGCCCTCAACGTCTGGATCGACGGCCCGCAGTTCGCCGAGCGCGTGGCCGGCTTCGTGCCGTCGGGCGCCCGCGTCGTCGTGCTGGCCCAGGCGCCCTCCGACGTCGACCGCGCGGTGCAGGCGCTCTCGCGCGTCGGCGTCGACGACGTGATCGGCTATCTGCAGTGGGGCATGATCGACTGGCGCGACGCCGGGCTGCCGGTGGAGTCGGTGCCGCAAATCACCGCCTACGATCTGCACACGATGCTGGAGGGCGAGGGCGTGGTCGTCGTCGATGTCCGCGAGCCCTTCGAATGGCTCGAGGGGCACGTGGAGGGCGCGACCCACCTGCCGATGTTCGAGGCGGTCGCGCGCGCCGCCGAGCTGCCGGCCGACCGGCCGAAGGCCGTCGTCTGCGCGGGCGGGCTGCGCTCGAGCACCACCATCAGCGCCCTCAAGCGCCGCGTGCCCGGCCCGTGGCTCAACGTCACGGGCGGCATGGGCGCCTGGCTGAAGGCGGGCTACGGCGTCACCCGCGCGTAAGGTCTGATGGCGTCCGCGCTGCGCGCGCAGTGGGACGCGCTCGTGAGCCGCGCGTGGCCGGTCTGGGGCGCCGCGCTCCTCGTCGCCACCGTCAACGTCTTCCTCTTCGCCTTCGACCGGCCCTGGACCGCCTCCGACGGGCTGCGTAACTGGGGCGACTGGGTGCTCACCGCCGCCGGTCTCGTGCGCCGTCCGGATTTATTGCCGCCGTGGCTCTACTCCGGCTCGCTGCTCAACCTCGGCGTGCTGCTCGGCGGCGCGGCGGGCGCGCTGTGTGCGCGCGAGTTCGCGATCCGCCTGCCCGCGCGCGGCGAGCTGGTCAAGGGCGCGGCCGGCGGCGTGCTGATGGGCGTGGGCGCCACGCTCGCCTTCGGCTGCAACATCGGCGGCTTCTTCTCCGCGGTGAGTGCCTTGAGCCTCGCCGGCTTCGCGATGATGCTCGGCCTCGGCGTCGGCGCTTTTCTCGGCCTGCGCTATCTGCTCTGGGAGACCGCGCGGCGCCCGCACTGGTCGAGCGGCCGCGGGCGGACGTGGGCGCGGGCGCGTCGCGACGCGAGTCGCCAGCCGCTCGCCGGCGTGCTGTTGCTCGCCACGCTGCTGGTCATCCCCTTCGCCTACGCGGCCGCCGGCCATCCGCAGCGCGGTGTCTTCCTGCTCTTCGGCGCCGCGTTCGGCGTGATCTTCCAGCGCTCGCGCTTCTGCCTCGTGCGCGCCTTCCGCGAGCCGTTCATGACCGGCGACGCCGAGCACACGCGGGCGGCGGCGCTGGCGCTGGTCGTGAGCACGCTGGGCTTCGCGATCCTCAAGT
>QHSB01000278.1 GCA_003220335.1 Candidatus Rokuibacteriota bacterium | reverse complement strand
GAGCGCGCGCACGCGCGTCTCCTGCTCGGGCGTCAGGCCCAGGCGGTCCTTCAGCTCGAGGACGTGCATGGGGCCGGGATAGCCGTGCTGATCGGCCGCAAAGGCCATACCGAAGCCGCGACCGTCGCGCACGACGGCGTCGAACTCGTCGAGGCAGGCCTGCGCCTTGAGGTGACCCTCGGACGGCGCGCCGCCCGGCGCGTGCTGATGGCCGGCGTGTTGGGCGGCGGCGGAGACGGGGACGAATGCGAGGGTCAGCGCGCAGACGAGGCCGGCACGCATGGCCGCCCCCGCGGTCAGGCGAACTTGGAGAGGTAGCCGCTCAGCGCGGCCTTCTCGCGCTCGCGCGCCACCACGGCCACGTGGAGCTGCTCGAGGTACTGCTGTAACGCCTTGCCGCCGAACTGGGGCTTCTTGTCGTCGAAGAAGCGGCGCACGTCGGCCTCGAGCGCGGGCGTGGCGAGGCCGGTCACGCCCTCGGCCAGTCGCCGTAAGCCGTGCTTGGGATAGAGGCGGTCCATCGTGTCCCAGTGGGCCTTGACGAACTCCCACGCCAGCTCGCGGACGTCCACGCTCATGAGCATGCCGCGCACGACGAACGGCGCGTCCTGCGTGCGGATCTCGCCGTTGATCGCGCGCTCGAGCGTCTGCCGGGCCAGGGCGGGATCGCGGAAGGCGGCCAGCGCGTAGAGGTAGCGCTGCTCATCCTGCGGCGTGGCCGCCGCGCGGAAGCGCTTGAGGAAGTCGTCGTAGCGTGCGGCGTCGCCCGCGTGCGCCAGCACCGCGATGACGGCGGGCAATACGTTGGGATCGACGGCCGCGGCATCGGCCAGGTACGCCCGGTATACCTCGGCGGCGCGCGCCTGCACGCCCGGGTCGTTGCCGAGGATCCCGAGCGCGCGGACCAGGTCGCCGCGCAGCTGGCGCGTCAGCTCGTCCTCGCCGGGGCGCGGCGTCCAGCCGAGCGCGGTGAAGGCCGTCGCCGCGCGGTCGCGCACGAGCGCCTCGAGCCGCCGCCGATCGCCGGGCTCGACCAGCCGGTTGAGCGTGTAGAGCGAGCTCGTGAGCACCGACCACACGTTGCGGTCGCGGTCCTCGCGGAACCGTGCGGTGAGGTCGAGGTATGCCGTCAGCGGCATCAGCCCCGCCACCGCGAGCGCCCACGCGTCGTTGACGAGGTTGAAGCGCTCGATCGGCGCCAGCCGGCCGAGCCGCTGCAGCAGCGCGTCCAGCAGGTCGGGGGCGTAGCGCACACGATAGAAGCCGTGGCCGCCGGCGTTCGCCACCACCGCCGCAGCACCGGCGCCCGCGCGCAGCCGCGTCTCGCGGTCGGTGAGCAGCACGCGCTCCTCGGTCGCCTCGTTGCCGGCGTACACGCGCAGCTGGATCGGGACCTGCCACGGCTGCTCGGGCTCGGCGGTCGCCGGGGGCAGCGGCTCGCGCAGGTAGTTGAAGCGCTGCTGCGCCAGCACGAGATGGCCGCCCGCGTCGCGGCTCACCGTCACGACCGGATAGCCGGGCCGAAAGATCCACCCGTCCATGACGGCCGGAATCGGCTGCTGCGCGGAGCGCCCGAGGGCGGCCCAGAGGTCGCCGGTGTCGGCGTTGGCGAACTTGTGCGTCCGGAGGTACTCGCGCACGCCCTCGCGGAAGCCGACGGCGCCCAGGTACTGCTCGAGCATGCGCAGCACGGACGCGCCCTTCTCGTAGGTGAGCACGTCGAACATCGCGTCCGCGTCGCGCGGCGAGGTCACCGGGAACTCGATCGGGCGCGTGCTGTGCAGGCCGTCGAGCGACAGCGCAGCCGCCCGCGACACGCCGAACGTCGACCAGCGCTGCCACTCGGGCTTCCACGCGTCGACGGCGAGCATCTCCATGAAGGTGGCGAAGGCCTCGTTGAGCCAGATGCCGTTCCACCATGTCATGGTGACGAGGTCGCCGAACCACATGTGCGCGTTCTCGTGAGCCACCACGTCGGCCACGCGCTCGAGCTCGGCGTGCGAGGCCGCGGTCTCGTCGACCAGCAGCGCCGTCTCGCGGAACGTGATGGCGCCGAAATTCTCCATGGCGCCCGCCGCGAAGTCGGGAATCGCGAGGAGGTCGAGCTTGTCCCCCGCGTACGGCAGGCCGTAGTAGTCCTCGAAGAACGCGAGCGAGGCGGCGCCGATCTCCTGGCCGAACTTCGCCAGGCGCTTCTTGCCGGGTACGCACCACACGCTCAGGGGCGCGCGCCCCACGTGGGTCGGCTCCGTGTGTTCGAGCTCGCCGACGACGAACGCGACGAGGTACGTCGACATGACGATCGAGTCGGCGAACTTGACGACCTTGCGGCCGTTCTCCAGCGTCTCGGCGACGATCGAGGTGTTCGACACCGCCGTGAGCGCGGGATCGATCGCGAGCGTCACCGCGAAGACCGCCTTGAAGGACGGCTCGTCCCAGCACGGAAACGCGCGACGCGCGTCGGTGGCCTCGAACTGCGTGGCGGCCATGGTGCGCGACACGCCGCTGGGGTCTTTGTAGACCGAGCGGTAGAAGCCGCGCAGCTTGTCGTTGAGCGTGCCGCGGAAGGCCAGCCGCAGCCGCCACCGTCCGCGCGCGGCGGGCGAGGCCAGGGCGAGCCGGCAGCGCTCGGTCGCCTCCTCCATGGTGGCCGTGGCCCGGATGGTCTCACCCCGATCGTTCTCGAGGCTCGCCGAGTCGATGGCCAGCTCGATGGCGTTGAGGACCAGCTCCGAGATGGACTCCGTCACCTCCAGGGCGACGGTCTGCTGGCCACGGAACGTGAGCGTCGTGAGATCCGGCTCGAGCCGGATGTCGTAGCGGGACGGTATCGCCGTCCGGGGCAGTCGATAGGGATCCACAGCCCCGCTACTGTACTCCCACCCGGCTACGCCGCCAACCGGCCCTCCTCCAGCGCGCGCTTGAACTCGGCGAGGTCGTGGGCGATCTGCGAGCCCGCGTCCGCCGACACCAGCGAGGCCACGGCGTGCCCGAACCGCCCACCCGGCGGATCGTACTGCAGCGACACGCGGACCCGCGCCTGGCGCTCGCCGACGGGCTCGAAGGTGACGGAGCCCGCGTGGTCCACGAGGGTGCTGTCGATGGTGTGCCACGCGATGACTTCGCCGGGCTTGTCGTTGATCAGCTCGGCCTCCCAGGAGATCCGCGTCCCCGCCG
Organism: Candidatus Rokuibacteriota bacterium; assembly: GCA_003220335.1. Taxonomy (GTDB): domain Bacteria; phylum Methylomirabilota; class Methylomirabilia; order Rokubacteriales; family CSP1-6; genus AR12. The sequence goes on along the minus strand of QHSB01000278.1, from coordinate 372 downwards.
GGCCCTTGACCGTCCAGCGCGAGCGCGTGCGATCGAGGATCTCGACGCGCTCGACGTGGGAGAGCAGCCGCGGCAGATTCTCGAGGTTGCGCCAGACCTCGTAGACGCGTTGCGCCGGGGCGTTGACGACGATGGACTCGTCGATCTTCACGCCGAGGTTGCCGACGTTGCGATGCGCGCCGCCGGCGTCGATCCCGAGCTTCTCGTAGACGGGACAGTGGCCCGTGACGGCTCGATACCCGAGGGCGGCGCCGACGCCGGCGACGAGCAGTCCGCCCAGCGACAGCCGGCTCAGCCCCCAGATCGTGAGCGCGCCGCCGACGATCGCCGACGCAATCCGTTCCGTCTCGCCGACGTTGACCGTGTCGCCGA
>QHSB01000277.1 GCA_003220335.1 Candidatus Rokuibacteriota bacterium | reverse complement strand
AGCCCGCGGCATCGCACGCACCCGCGCGTGCCAGCAGCGCGCGCGCGAAGAACGCCCCGCCGGCGAAGTCGTCGCCCGCCGGCGTCATGCCGGGGCCGAGACCGAGCAGCGCCGTCGCGGCCTCGGCCGCGCGGGGCGGGTCGTCGGCGGCGCACGCGCGCGCAAGCGTGTCGGCGCGCCCGCCGGCGGCCTGCAGCGGGAAGGCGAGTGGCGCCCCGGCGAGCCAGCCGCCGAAGCCACGCGGTGGGCCGAGCATCGCCGCGCGGGCGGCGAGACGCGCGGCCCCGCGCCGCAGCGCCCTCGCCGCCTCCGCCGTCGCCGGCCCGTCGGCAGGGCGCCAGGCGGCACGGCAACGCTCACGCGCGCCCCGACCTCGCAACCCTCCGGCATCGCGGCGACGTGAATGGCCCGCGCGTGCGCCGTCGCCTCGCGCTCGCCGATCCAGAGCACCTCGCCGGCGGCATCGACGTAGAGAGACGCGGAGAGCGTGGCCAGCACGCGTGCGTGAACGACGCCGTCACGCCGCGCGGCGTCCGCGCGCCAGCCGATGCCGGTGACATCTCCGATGGGCATGAACGCATTCTAGCGGTCGGCTATGACGTTGGTCAGTTTCTGGCCGCTCGGTACCGTGACCCGCTCTGGTACGCCTATTGCTCCGCGCCCGACGCAATGGGGTCGACGCTTCGCTCGATCCTCCGTGGCGTCGATGCGGCATTCGTCCAGGCTCGTCGCTACCGACGTCGATGGACGTTCCTGATGGAACTGCTGCGCATCCTGGGTGCTGGACTGCTCGCCCTCGTGCTGCTCGCTGGGTTCTTTCTGTACGTCCGCGCCGATGCCGAGCGTCGGGCGTTCGATGCCGCCGCCCGAAGCGCGACGTGGGTGGTCCAGCTGCGCGCCCGCGAGTACGAGAAGTTCGTCGACAGCGCGCGCGAGCGACTGCTCGACCTCGGCCAGCGCCCGGAGGTGCGCGCGCTCGAGCCGGACGTCTGCCAAGCGACGCTCGTGCCGCAGCTGAGCGCGTTGCCCGGCTATCTCGACGCGGGCGCGGCGCGGCCAACGGGCGAGCTCGTGTGCACGGCGCGTCGCGCGCGTCGTGACGACGGCTTGATGAGCTCCGCCGACTTTGCCCGGAGCGCCAAGAGGCGCGAGGCGATGTTCGGCCGGTACGCGATCGATCCGATCACCCGGCACGGCACGGTGACCCTGGTCGCGCCGGCGATCGACGGCGCGGGCGAGGTCCGGGCAGTCATCGGCGTCACCCTCGATCTGGCCACGCTGACGCGGGGCGCCGGCGAAATGACACTACTCGAGGGCGCCTCGGTCATGGTGGTCGACGGAGCAGGCATCGTGCTCGAGTACTCTCCCGATCGCACGCGATGGGTCGGCGAGTTCCTCACGGGGCCGGTCAGGGAACAGCTCGCCGGTCACGGCCACGGGGCCATGCGGGCTGCCGACCTCAGCGGTGCGCCGGCGCGGCTCGTGTTCGGGCCCCTCGCGCGCGACGTCGCGCGACTCGGTGACGCCAGCGTGGTCGTGGTGCTTCCCGATGCGATCGTGTCGCGCGAGGTCAGCTGGAGCGTGGCACGGCACGCCGCCGGCATCGGCCTCGTCATCGCCCTTCTCCTCCTGATTGCGTGGACGCTGATGGCCACCTTCGTCACCCGTCCCGCGGCCATGCTCGCCCATGCGATGCGCCGCCTCAGGGACCGCGGCACCGGGGATCATCTGCCGCCGCGTCTCAAGGTCGATGGCATCCGAGGCCCTCTCCGCGGTGCGCTCACGGCCTTCGACGCCGTCGCGGGGCGGCTGGTGCAGCAGGAGGAGGACCTGCGGCTCCTCCAGGAGCAGCGCCGCGATCGCGAGATCAGGATCGCTCAGCCGAGCGGCGAGCCGAGCGCGCCGATGAAGCCGAAGCCGGCGGCGAACAGTCGGCCGCAGCCGGCGCCGCCGCCGCCGCGCCAGAACACTGCCGAGGCGCACTGGGGCCTCGCGGAGCCCGCATTCGAGAACGCGCCGAATCCGAAGTTCCTCTACCCGTCGCCGGGGCACGAGGCCGTCCTGCGAGGCCTCACGTACGCGGTGCGGCAGCGCCGCGGGTGTGGCGTCCTCACCGGCAAGGCCGGCTGCGGGAAGACCACGCTCGTGCGGAGCCTCATCCGGCGCCTGGACGCCGCGCGCTACGACGTCGCGTTCCTGCTCAGCCCGCTGCGTGACCCGCTCGATTTGCTGCGCGAGGTGCTCTACGAGCTCGGCGTGGAGACGGACGAGAGCCGGCGGCCGCAGCTGCTGCACCTGCTCGGCGCGCGCTTCCTGCACAACCTGGGCCGCGGCCAGGAGACAGTGATCATCATCGACGAGGCCCAGCTGGCGCGGGCACGGACACTCAAGGAGCTCGGACTGCTGCTCAATTACCAGACCAACGAGCGCAGCCTCGTCACGCTCCTGCTCATCGGGTCCCCGGAGTTCGATGAGCGACTGACGGCCTCGCGGCACCTCGACGGGCGCCTCGGCGTCCGCTGCCGGATCACCCCCCTCGACGCCGAGCACACCGGCAAGTACGTCACTCATCGGCTGACCGTGGCCGGCGGCGCCGCCACCATCTTCACTCCCGACGCCCACCGCCTGATCCATGAGATGACCGACGGGATCCCGCGCGCGATCAACGATCTCTGCGACAACGCGCTGCTGCTCGGCTCGCAGAGCGCTGTGAGCCAGATCGACGCCGACACTCTGCGCGCGATGATCAGCCCGTCGCTGCCCTCGAGCACCCGGCCGCTGACCTTCGACCTGCCGGTGACGCAGCCCTCCGAGCGCCGCCCGTCCGCCGAGAGCCACTGACTTCTAGCGGCCTGCTATGGTGATGGCCTGTGATCATGCGCATGCGATCGCGCGCGTGGCCGGCGTGGGCCCTGCTCGTCGCGGGCTGCGCCGCCGGGGCGCTCGGCGCGCGTGACGAGTCCGTCGAGTCGTTCGTCGCCCGCCACTGGCGCACGCCGCTCCGCCCGCAGGGACCGGCACCCGCGCGCTTCACGCCGCTCGAGGCGTCGCTGGCGCCCGAGGCGTGCGGCACCTGCCATCCCGCGCAGCTTGCCGACTGGCGCACGAGCATCCACGCGGCGGCGATGGGACCGGGCGTCGCCGGCCAGCTCGCCGAGCTGCGCGTGCGCGAGCCGGCGACGGCCCTCGGCTGCCAGAATTGCCACGCGCCCCTCGCCGAGCAGATGCCGCTCGTGCCGGGTACCCTCGCCGACAATCCCGCCTTCGACGCGGCGCTGGGCGCACGTGGTATCCCGTGCGCGGCGTGTCACGTGCTCCTGCCACCAGTTCGGGCCCGACGGCTACGCGCTGAACGGCAAGCCCCTCGAGGACACCTACGAGGAATGGAAGGCCAGCCGCTTCGCGGCCGCGGGCGTGCAGTGCCAGGACTGCCACATGCCGGACCGCCGCCATCTCTGGCGCGGGATCCACGACGCCGACATGGTGCGCGGCGGTCTGACGATCACGCTCGACGACGCGCCGTCACGCGTGCCCGGCGGCGTGGCCGCCAGGCTCGTGGTCGAGAACAGCGGGGTCGGTCACCGATTTCCCACCTACGTCACGCCGCTCGTGCTGCTGCGCGCCGAACTGGTGGACGCTGCCGGTCATGCGCTGGCGGGCACGCGCGTCGAGCGGCGGATCGGACGCGAGGTCACCCTCGACCTCGAGCGGGAAGTGTCGGACACGCGGCTGGCGCCCGGCGAGCGCGCCGAGCTGGTCTACGCGCGCGCGCTCGAGAACGGCGCGGTGGCGGCGCGCTTCAGCGTGGTCGTCTACCCGGACGCGTTCTACACGGCGTTCTTCGAGGCGCTGCTTCGCCAGGGCGCGGGCCGCGGCGAAGACGACGTCCGGCGCGCGCTCGGCGAGACCCGCCGCTCGGCCTTCACGGTGTTCGAGGCGCGTGTCCTGCCGACGGGAAGGCTCAGTCCGCCATGAGCATGATCAGCCCGTCGTCGCCCACCTGGTGCGCCGCGATCGTCAACCCCGCCGACTGCGCCTCGTACTCGATCTCGCCGGGCAGGAACTGGTGCTCGAAGTGCAGACCGCCGTGCTCGAACATGATGACGTCCGTCGGCAGCGGCGTCCAGTCGACGCCCGCGAGCCGCCCGACGCGGGCGGCGACCGCACGCGGCAGGTAGCGGGTCACGGGCTCGGTCACGGTGTAGCTGAGGATGATGCGCCCGCCGGGTGCCAGGTGCCTGCTGGCCGCGCGCAGGGCACCGATGCGCGTCGCGCGGTCGGGGATGTAGCTGTAGCAGTACCAGGAGAAGATGAAGACGTCGTACTTCTCGGTGATCGACGTCGTCTCGATCCAGCCGACGTGGAAATCCGCCTCGACGCCCGCCTTCGCGCACATCGTGCGCGCGAGCGTGACCGCCGTCGCCGAGGGCTCGAGACCGTCCACGCGATACCCGGCGCGGCGCAGGCCGATCAGGTCGCGACCCGATCCGGCGCCGACGATGAGGACGTGATCGTCGGGCTTGAGGAACCGGAAGTAGAAGTTCTCCTCCCAGGTGAAGAGTCCCGAGAGGACGTAGGTCTCGTCGATCCCGAAGTCGCTCCAGCGCCCCGCCGCTGCCCGGCCCAGCTCCTTGCGCGTGAGCACGCCCGCCGTCGCATAGGCGAGGAGGCGCGCCGCGCGAATCAGGCCCCTGCCGACGTAGTACGAGACCCTGTAGACACCCCACCGCCACGCGGACATAGTCACCAGCCTTTCGCCGCGCCATCGGCGCGGGGGTCGGAGCCCGCACGCAGGCCATCGGCGTCGAGCGCGATGGCCTGGGCATGGCCCATGAGATCGCTCCACGGTTCCACCACCTGCACCTGGTGACCGCGCTCGCGAAGGCGCTCGGCCACCGCAGCGTCGAAGCGTGACTCGAGCCGCAGCGCCGTCGTCGGCTCGCCCCAGGTACGGCCGAAGAGCCATCGCGGCGCCTCCACCGCGGCCTGGGGGCCGAGCCCGCGGTCCACCATGCGGGTCACGAGGGCGGCCTGCGTCTGTGGCTGGCCGTCGCCGCCCATCGTGCCGTAGACGAAGCGCGGCCGGTCGCCG
>QHSB01000276.1 GCA_003220335.1 Candidatus Rokuibacteriota bacterium | reverse complement strand
TCGGACGTGTCTCCGACGGCTTCGAGGCCGGCCTCCGGAGGCTCACGGCCCGCTACGAGGGAGTCCTGGACTGGGCGCTGGCGCACACGCGGACGGTCGTCGCCGTCTTTCTGGCGTTCGCGGCGGTCTCGCTGTTCCTGTATCCCTTCGTCGGGCGCGACTTCTTCCCGACCGTCGATGCCGGGCAGCTGCGCCTGCACGCCCGGGCGCCCGCGGGGACCCGCATCGAGGAGACGGAGCGGTATTTCCAGCGGGTCGAAGATTATATCCGCCAGGTGATCCCCGCGCGGGAGCTCGCCGCGATCATCGACAACATCGGCGTCCCGAACCCGATCAACCTGGCGCTCAGCGACAGCGTCACGGTCGGCACGGGCGACGGCGAGATTCTGGTCTCGCTCAACACGCCGCACGGCCCGACGGCGGGATACTTGAAGCGGCTGCGTGAGGAGCTGCCGAAGCAGTTCCCGGACATGGAGTTCTTCGCCCAGCCCGCGGACATCGTCAGTCAGATCCTGAACTTCGGCCTGCCGGCGCCCATCGACATCCAGGTCACCGGCCCCCTGCCCAACGCGGAAAAGAACTACGAGGTCGCCACGCAGATCGCCGCGCAGCTGCGGGGTGTCCCGGGTGCGGTGGACGTGCACGTGCAGCAAATCCTCGATGCGCCCCGCATCAGGATCGACGCCGATCGGGCCCTCGCGCTGGAGACCGGCGGCCTGACCCAGCGTGACGTGGCGAACAGTGTCCTGGTCTCGCTGTCCGGCACCGGGGCGACGACGACCAATTTCTGGCTCAACTACAAGAACGGCGTGAGCTACCAGGTGGTCGTGCAAACGCAACAGAATCGCGTGGCGTCGCTCGATGCGCTGCATCGCACGCCGGTGGCGGTCGCGGGGCAGGCGGCGCCGCAGCTGCTGCGCAACCTGGCCGATTTTAGTCGCACGGTCACGCCGCTGTCGCTCAACCACTACAACGTGCAGCCCGTGTTCGACGTGTACGCCGGCGTTCAGGGCCGCGATCTCGGTTCCGTCGCGAGCGAGGTCTACGACATCATCGCGAAGTTCCAGACGCAGCTCCCGAAGGGGAGCTCGATCGTCGTCCGCGGTCAGGTCCTGAGCATGAACCAGTCGTTCCTGGCGCTGGCGCTCGGCATCGCCTTCGCGGTGCTGTTCGTCTATTTCCTGATGGTCGTCAATTTCCAGTCCTGGCTCGATCCCCTCATCATCCTGATGGCGCTTCCCGGCGCGCTGGCGGGCATCCTGTGGGCGCTCTTCACCACGGGCACGACGATCAGCGTGCCCGCGCTGATGGGTTGCATCATGGCCATCGGCGTGGCGACGTCGAATAGCATCCTGATGATCACGTTCGCCAACGAGCAGCGTCACCCGGAGTTCGGCGCGCACGAGGCGCGGGAGGCCGCCCTCCTCGCGGGCCGCACACGGCTTCGCCCCGTCCTCATGACCGCGCTCGCGATGCTGATCGGCATGCTGCCGATGAGCCTGGGCCTCGGCGAAGGCGGCGAGCAGAACGCTCCGCTGGGGCGGGCGGTGATCGGCGGTCTGATGGTCGCGACGTTCTACACGCTCTTCTTCGTCCCGGTGACCTACAGTGTGCTGCGCCGCAAGCCTCCCAAGGACTTCGGCGCGGAGGATCAGCCATGAGTGCGCCACGTGTTCGAGGGCGAACGATGGTGCTCGCCGGTATCGGCGCCCTGGCCGTGTTCCTCATCCTGTTCGCGGTCGGTGTCGTTCCGAGGCTCCGCAATTCGCGCGAGCTCGCGGCGGCCGCCGAGCAAGTCCGGACCACGCCACCGAACATCTACGTCGTCCGGCCGGAGCGGGCATCGGCCGCGGACCTGACGCTGGCCGCCACGACCCAGGCGATTCAGGACGCGATCATCTACGCCCGCATCAGCGGCTACCTGGTCCGGCGGCACGTCGACATCGGCGATCGCGTGACGGCCGGTCAGCTGCTGGCGGAGGTCGACTCGCCCGAGGTCGACGAGCAGCTGAGACAGGCCCGCGCGGAGCTACAGCAATCCGAGAAGGCGCTGGATCTCCAGCGGGCCAATCTCGACCTCGGGCGAGCCACGATGGCCCGCTACGAGGCCGCCGACGCCGAGGGCGCGGTCGCCAAGCAGGCCGTCGATCAGAGCGTCGCGACGTTCCGCACAGCCCAGGCCGCCGTGGCCGCGGCCGAGGCGAACGTGCAGGCCTACAAGGCGAACGTCCAGCGCCTGCTGGCGCTGACCTCGTTTCAGCGCGTCGTCGCCCCGTTCAGCGGCACGGTGATCCAGCGCAACGTCGACGTGGGCGCGTTGGTCACGGCAGGGAGCCCCGTCAACAACATCGCGGCGGCGCCGACGACCGTCACCGGCGCTGCGAACGGCCTGTTCGAGGTGGCCCAGATCGACACGCTCCGCGTCTTCGTCAACGTCCCCCAGGCCTACGCGGCGAACGTGAAGGTCGGTCTCCCGGCTCGGGTGACGGCGCGAGGGCAGCTGGCGGAATCGGTGAAGGCCACGGTGACTCGCACCTCCAGTGCGATCGATACCGGCACCCGTACGCTCCTGACCCAGGTCGATATCCCCAACCCGTCGCATCGCATGCTGCCGGGAACGTTCGTCTACGTCGATTTCGAGATCGGCCCCGCGGGCACCCACTGGCGGATCCCCGCCACCGCGCTCGTCTTCAATGCCCAGGGCACCCGCGTCGTCCTCGTGGGAACCGGCAACAAGCTGCACTTCCAGCAGGTGGTGGTCGGCCGCGACCTCGGGACCACGATCGACGTGCAGTCCGGGCTCGAGGGCAACGAAACGATCGTCAAGCTGCCCACGGTCTCGCTCCAGGAGGGACAGGTCGTCACTCCCGTCGCGGCCCCGGCGACCAACGGGGGCTGACCGGCCGTGGCGCGCCTGGCTCTGATCGCCGCGTTGTCCAGCATGACCATGCTCGTCAGCGGATGCATGGTGGGACCGAACTACACGCGGCCACCGGTCGCGCAGCCTCTGCAGTTCAAATCCGGTGCGACGGCAACGTCGGGTCCGCCGGTCCAGGCGGACTGGTGGCGACTCTATGGCGATGCGGATCTCGATCAGCTCATCGCCACCGCGCAGGCGTCGAACCAGACGCTGCAGCAGGCGGTGGCGCGAGTCGACCAGGCCCGTGCGCTCGCGCTCGTCGCCGGCAGCTTTCTCTACCCGACCATCACGGCCGATCCGCACTACTCGCGCACGACCTACTCCGAGAACCGCCGAGGCACGCTCAATGGAAACAGGGCGCAACGCCGGGTGACGTTGAACGACTTCCTCATCCCGATCGATCTCAGCTACGAGCTCGACGTATGGGGCCGCGTGCGGCGGTCGTTCGAATCCGCCCGAGCTCAAGCGGCAGCGACGGCCGCGGATCTCGGCGTGGTGCGGCTCGTCATCGAGACGGACGTCGCGCTGTTCTACTACTCGCTTCGCTCGCTGGACGCGCAGGTGCAGATCCTGAGCGACACCGTCGTCGCTTACCGCGAGCAGGTCCGCTTGCTCTCCGTTCAGTTCCGGGCGGGGCTCGTAAGCCCGATCGTGGTGTCGCAAGCGGAGGCGCAGCTCGAGACGACGTTGGCGCAGCAACGAGAGGCGCAGCGGGCGCGCGCCGACCTGGAGCATGCGCTGGCCATCGTGTGTGGCCAAGCCGCGCCGTTGTTCGCCGTCGCGCCGAACCCCTTGCATGAAGCTTCGCCGCCCGAGGTGCCAGCAGGCCTACCCTCCGAGCTCCTGACGCGCCGGCCGGACGTGGCCGAGGCCGAACAGAACGTCGTGGCGGCCAATGCCCAGGTCGGCGTGGCGACCGCGAACTTCTTCCCGCGCTTCACGCTGACGGCCACCGCCGGCCTGCAAAGCGTCGACATCGCGTCCCTCTTCACCTGGCAGAGTCGCGCCGCCTCCATCATGCCGAGCGTCTCGATCCCGATCTTCGAGGGTGGGCGGCTCAAAGCGCAGCTCGAGGCCACCAGGGCCGCGTACCGGGAGACCGTCGCCGGGTACGTGAATCAGGTGCTCGTCGCCTACGGAGACGTCGAGGACGCGCTGACCGACCTGCGCGCGACGTCCGACGAAGTGCAGAATCTGCGCCGCGCCGTGACGGCATCGCGCGAATATCTTCGCCTCGCCAACGTGCTGTACAAGCAGGGTCTGGTCGATTACCTCATCGTCATCGACGCCGAGCGGACGCTGCTCGCCAACGAGGTCTCGCTGGCGCAGATGGTGAATTTGCAGATGGCCGCCAGTATCCGGCTGATCAAGGCCCTCGGCGGCGGCTGGAATCCCGCCGAGGTTACCGCATCGAAGGTGGCGCGACCGGAATGACGTCTCACGGCGCCCTCCAGCCGCCGCCGAGCGCCTGGACGAGCAGGACGGCGGCCGCCATCCGCCGGCCGCGGATCTGGATCGCGGTGATCTCGTCGGTCAGCGCGATCGTCTGGACGGTGATCACGTTCAGGTAGCTGACGGTGCCCGCCTTGTACTGCTGCGTGGTCAGGTCCACGGACTTTCGCGCGGCCTTCACCGCGTCGTCCTGCACGCCGTTCTCTTCTT